>JAJRCY010000148.1 GCA_028678715.1 Methanomicrobiales archaeon
CTGCCCCGGGGTGGTGCATCAGGCTCCCCAGCCGCTGGACGAGCAGCCGCTCGATCCCGCTCGTGCCCGGAAAGAGGCCGGGATCACCCAGGTTCGTGCACCGGAAGAGGGCATCCGCCTCCAGGGCGACCGGGTGGGGATCGGTGCACATGGAGGAGAGGATGGAGCAGGAGAGGCAGTCCTCGCCCCGCCTCCGCCCGAGGTAGGCCAGGAGTTCTTCCCGGGAACACCCCTTCTCACGCATGGGAACGGCGGGCCGCCTCCAGGATCATCCGCTGCTCCGTCCTGGCCACCCGGTCCCGGATCTTGGCAACGGCGTCGATGTTGGCCGAGAGGGACGCGATCCCGTGCTCCACCAGCCACTCGGCCATAGCCGGATCCGATCCCGCCTGGCCGCAGATGGAGGATTCCACGCCGTACTTCCGGCAGACCTGGATGGCATCGTGGATGAGCCGGAGCACCGCCGGCTGCCGGGGGTTATACATGGATGCCACGTTCTCGTTGTTCCGGTCGATGGCCAGGGTGTACTGGACCAGGTCATTCGTACCGAAGGAGGCGAACCGGATCCCGGCCCGGATGAAGTCCTCGATCAGGAGGGCGCTGGAGGGGATCTCGATCATGATCCCCAGCGTCGCGGTCTCCACGTCCACTCCCCATCCCTGCATCAGCTGCTTCGCCTTCACAAACTCGTCCGGGTGGGAGACCATGGGGAACATCATCCCCAGATTGCTGTACCCCCCCTTCCAGAGGCGCTTGAAGGTCTCCACCTGCATCCGGAACTGGTCGGGGCTGGAGATATCGCGACGGATTCCCCGCCAGCCCAGCATGGGGTTGTGCTCGTGCGGCTCGTCCTCGCCCCCCAGCATGTTCCGGAACTCGTCGGTGGGGGCGTCCAGGGTGCGGACCCAGACCGGTTTTCCCGGGAAGGCATCCAGCACGATCTTGATCCCGTCGTGGAGCTCCCGGATGAACTCCTCCTCCTTCCCCTGTTTTACGTACCAGCCAGGGGTCTTGTTCAGGCCCAGGATCAGGTGCTCGATCCGCAGGAGGCCCACCCCATCCGCGCCGGTGGCCGCTGCCCGTGCCGCCGCCTCGGGGAGGGAGACGTTCACCTTCACCGCGGTGGCGGTGATCAGATGGGCAGCGGAGACCGCCGCGACCGGCGCCGTCTTCCTCTCGGTGACCGGGACTTCCCGTGCCCCCTCGTACACGTGGCCCTTCTCCCCGTCCACGGTGACTATCTGCCCCGGCCGGAGCACGGCGGTCGCCTTCTTGGTGCCCACCACCGCCGGGGTGCCCAGCTCCCGCGAGACGATGGCTGCGTGGCAGGTCATCCCCCCCTCGTCGGTGACGATGGCAGCCACCTTGCGCATGGCAGGGACCATGTCCGGGTTCGTCATCCGGGCCACCAGAATGTCCCCCTCCTTCACCACGCCCACGTCCTTCAGGTTGTGGACGATGACGACCCGCCCGCTGCCTATCCCCGGCGAGGCGCCCTGGCCCTCCACCAGTATCGCACCCTCCCCGCACTGGGTGGCGGAAGCGGCCTGGGGCGGGGCTGCGGACTTGATGGTGGTGACGGGCCGGGACTGGAGGATGAAGAACTCCGGTCCGACGATGGCCCATTCCACGTCCTGGGGAACCCCGTAATGCTGTTCGGCGATCCTCCCGAACATGGCGAGTTTCCCCACCTCCTCGTCCGAGAGGAGGGGGCTCGCCTGCCGGGGGCCGGGCACCTCCGCCAGGCGCGTGCCCTTCCTCCCGTCGGGGATAATCATCTGGATCTTCTGGGCGATGAGCCGGTCCACCACCTTCCCCGACCGCTGGTCAAAGACGTACTTGTCCGGGGACACGGTGCCCGAGACCACGGCCTCCCCCAGGCCCCAGGATCCCTCGATGATCGTGAGGGGCTCCCCGGTCACCGGGTGGGAGGTGAACATGACACCTGCCTTCTCCGACGGGATCAGCTGCTGCACCACGACCGCGATGTTCACGGTCCGGTCATCGAACCCCTGCTTCGCCCGGTAGTAGATGGCCCGGCCGCCGTAGAGCGAGGCCCAGCAGTGCCTCACCGCTTCCAGGAGATCCTTCTCCCCCAGGATGTTTAAGTAGGTCTCCTGCTGGCCGGCAAAGGATGCATCCGGGAGATCTTCGGCGGTGGCGCTGGACCGCACCGCCACGATTGTATCAGATCCCATGGTTCGGTACGCCTCCCGGATCCGCTTCTGGAGGGAGGCCGGCATCCCCACCGAGAGTACCAGTTCCTTGGCCTTTCGGGACGCCTCCTCCAGGGCGGAGGAGTCCTCCACGTTCAGGTTGGCCATGGTGGCAAAGAGCCGGTCCTCGATGCCGGTCTCCCCCAGGAACCTGCGGAACGCCTGGGCGGTCACCACGAACGCTTTCGGGACCGGAAGCCCGATGGAGAGCATCTCCCCCAGGGATGCACCCTTTCCCCCCACCGAGGGGATATCCTCCTTCTGGATCTCCTCAAGCCTGAGTATGTCAGGGGTCTTCTTCATGCACCGTCACCATCGCGGGTTGTGATACAACCTTACCCCCCAAGGGATATATTTTGCTACTTTTCTCCTGGCAGGGAGAATGTTCTTTGAGAGGTGGCGGTACGCGTACGGATATCCTGTGTGGGGGGGACCGGGAGGGTCAGGTCTCCTCCCGTCACCCTCTCTCGCCTGGAGAACGGGGGATCCCCCATGGATCCCATCCCTGAACCACAGGACCCGATTCCCTGCGTTTTTCTTGTTTTTCCATGAAAACCATGATGAGGGGCGAGGCCGACTGAATATGGGATTTGCAGTGACGTTCAAGGTGCTGGTCAGCGACCCCCTGGCTGAGGAGGGCTTGGCCATACTGCGGGAGAAGTGCAGCGTGGACGTGAAGACCGATCTCCCCGAAGAGGAGCTGGTACAGATCATCAGGGCCTACGACGCGCTGGTGGTGCGCAGCGGCACCACGGTCACCGCGCGGATCATCGAGGCCGGCCACCGCCTGAAGATCATCGGCCGGGCAGGGGTCGGCGTGGACAACATCGACGTCGAGGCCGCGACAAAGAAGGGGATCCCGGTCGTGAACGCGCCGGAGGGTAACACCCTCGCTGCCACCGAGCACACGATGGCCATGATGTACTCCCTGGCCCGCAACATCCCGCAGGCGAACGTCTCCCTGAAGCAGCGGCAGTGGAAGCGGTCCAGATTCATGGGGGTGGAGCTGAACGAAAAGACCCTGGGGATCGTCGGCCTGGGGCGCATCGGCCGGGAGATTGCCAAGCGTGCGAACGCCATGGAGATGCGGTGCATCGCCTATGATCCCTTCCTCACCCGGGAGCGGGCCGCCCAGATGGGAGTGGAACTGATGGGCCTGGACGACGTGATCCGGCAGGCGGACGTGATCACGGTACACACACCCCTGACCAAGGAGACCACCCACCTGATCGATGCCGGTAAGTTCGCCATGATGAAGGACGGTGTCCGGATCATCAACTGCGCCCGGGGCGGGATCATTGACGAGAAGGCCCTGTA
>JAJRCY010000149.1 GCA_028678715.1 Methanomicrobiales archaeon
ACCGGAGAGCCCTCCCCCAAGGACAGCCCATTTCACGCCTCTCCTATAGGACCCGGTGCCATAGATGGGTGATGCCATTCCGCCATAAGGTCAGCAGGTATTTAATCCATAAGGAATTATCAGGTATACTGTAGATGAGAACAATCCAGGAACTCCTCTCCGCACTCCTCTCGGATCTCGGGGAGGAGACCCTCCGGGCCGAGCTGGAGGGGATCGGGCGCAAGCACCGGGGGATCCGGACCCGGCAGAGGAAGACCGGCCGGGTGGGGCGGTGCGCACGGGAGATCCTGGTCTTCCCGGACAGGACCGGTGAGCCCCCTGCACGCCAGGTGGCCCGGAGGGCTCTCGAACGGAACCTCTCCCAGGCCTCGGTTTACCGGCTGGTGGGGGAGCTGAACCGGCAGGGGAACCCGGTCCGGGGGACTGCGGTGCTCCGCGAGATGAAACGGATCCGGGAAGGGATCCTGTAAGAGCCCCCTGATCAGCGACTGCAGTTGCCAGACCTTTGCTGAGACAACGCGACCGGATGGGGAGGGCCCATCCCAATACTGCCATGGTACAGATGACGAGTACGCCCCGGATGTATCATTGGTGGAAAAAGTCCTCTTTTCGGGAACCTCGGCCAGCCTCACGTCAACCTATCCTCATGGGGGAGGGATCGGGAGGGGGCTGGCTCCCCGCCGGCTCCCGTTCCTTTCCGTGTGCAGGAGAAAGGGAGGGGAGATGAGGGGACGTGCAGAGAGGAAAAAGGGGTTTCAGGCGGCCTGCTCGATGTCGTGCAGGATCTCGGCGATGTCATACAGGCATCGCTCATCGAACCGGATGCTGTTGATCTCGTCCCGGGTGACCCGCCCGTTCACCCAGAGAGGGATGGAGAGGAAATTGAAGAGGTTCTTGTAGAACGAAAGCCAGTAGAGCTGCTGCTGGTCGGTGCCATCGGGAAGGTTGTCCAGGTCCAGGGTCCGTACGTCGTACCCGAGATCTCCGACCTTCTCCTTGGCATACTCCCGTGCCCTGACCAGCCGGTCCAGCATCTCCTGGATGTCCGTCACGCCATCCACGTTGAGGAGTTCCTCCACCTCGTAGGGGAACATCCTCCCGTTGCTCCATGATGTCTGACTCATACCATCACCTGACAACTTGGGGTTGGAATCCACGACCAGTCATGGACCCGGTGCGAAATAATCATGGTGAGCGTTCAGGCAGTTCCGGATGATACGGGACCCTCCCGCCGGCAGTAAAATCGTACAAAACCGTGCAGATCCCGAGAAGAACGATGATTCAACGGATTCAGATCTCTCCCTTTGCGGGAGAGAAAACGGCGAGAATCCGACCCGGAACACGGGCTTCCTCCCCATCAACCCCTGCCTTGAATGCATGCACGCGGGGATATTCCCACGGGGGCAGGTGCGGGATGGGGCCGGTCCCCACCCGTGGCCTTCCCCCAGGAGGAGAGAGAGATGGACAGGAGATCCCGCGTTTTCCGATGTGAGAAAAGGAGATTATTTTGTGGGCTGGACCGTCTTTGCGCCACGGAGCATTGAGATCTTCCCGGTCCGGACCAGCTCCTTCACCCCGAACTGGCGGAGGAGCTTCTCCAGCGCATCGATCTTTCCGGGATCGCCCGCCACCTGGAGCACCACAGTCTTCGCGCCCACGTCCACGATCTGCGCGCGGAAAATAGCGGCAATCTGCATCACCTCCGAGCGGGAGGAGCCGGGTTCCGCGTTCACCTTGATGAGCGCCAGCTCCCGCTCCACGATCTCGCTCTCCGTGATATCGGAGACCTTGATGACATCGATCAGCTTGTTCAGCTGCTTCATCACCTGCTCGACCTGTGCGTCGTCTCCGATGACGACGATGGTCATCCGGCTCATGCCGGGGAGCTCGCTCGCTCCCACGGCCAGCGACTCGATGTTGAAACCCCGCCGGGCAAAGAGCCCGGAGACCCGGGTGAGCACCCCGGCCCGGTTCTCCACGAGGACGGAGAGGGTATGGGCCTTCATGTGGCCTTCCTCCCGGGAAGAAAGACCGCGTTGCCCTCTTCCGCCTCCGCGAGCTGCTGCTCCCGCTCCGGCACGACATGGCCACCGATCATCTCATTGATGGCGGCTCCCGCCGGCACCATGGGGAAGACGTTCTCCTCCCGTTCGATACGGAAATCCAGGACAAAGGGGCCTTCCGTTTCGATGGCCGTCTTCAGTGCCGAGGGGACCTCCTCGCACTGATCCACCCGGATCCCGTCAATGCCGTAGGCCTTCGCGATGCCCACGAAGTCGACGGAGGGCAGCTCCGTGAAGGAGTACCGGCGGTCGTAGAAGAGCTCCTGCCACTGCCGCACCATGCCCAGGAACATGTTGTTTAAGATCACCACCTTCACCGGGATGTGGTTGGCGGCCACCGTCCCCAGCTCCTGGATGTTCATCTGGAAGGAGCCGTCGCCGGCAATGTCCACGACGATCTCGTCCGGGCGGGCGAAGTGGGCCCCCATGGCGGCGGGGAACCCGTAGCCCATGGTGCCGAGGCCGCCCGACGAGAGCCAGGACCGGGGTTTCCGGAAGCAGTACCACTGGGCGGTCCACATCTGGTTCTGCCCGACCTCGGAGGCGATGATCCCCTCCCCCTTCAGCAGGTTCGAGAGCTCCTGGATGATGTACTGGGGCCGGAGGCACCCGTCGCTCTTGTAAGAGAGCGGGTGCTTGCGCATCCACGCCCGGACCTTGCTGAGCCATTGCTTCCGATCCTCCCGTTTCTTCAGCCGGTGGAGCATGGCCTGCAGCACCGACCGCACATCGCCGACCAGGGGGACGTCCACCTTCTTGTTCTTCCCGATCTCGGCCGGGTCGATGTCCACGTGGATGATCTGGGCGTGGGGGGCAAAGGTCGGGACCCTCCCGGTGACCCGGTCGTCAAACCGGACACCCAGGGCGATGAGCAGGTCGCACTCGGTCACGGCATAGTTGGCATACACAGTCCCGTGCATCCCCAGCATCCCCAGGTTCAGGGGGTGGTCGCAGGGGATGGAGCCCAGTCCCATGAGCGTGGTCGTGACCGGGCAGAGCAGGCGCTCGGCGAGCATGACCAGCTCTCCCGATGCCTCGGAGGCGATGATCCCCCCGCCGGCATAGATCACCGGCCGTTCAGCCTTCTCGATCAGCTCGATGGCCTTGTCGATCTGCCGCGTGTGCCCCTTCAGGGTGGGCTGGTAGCCCCTCAGTTGCACCTTCTCGGGAGCGGGGGGCACCTCCTCAATCTGGCCGGCGGTGACATCCTTGGGCAGGTCGATGAGCACCGGGCCCGGCCTCCCGGTGCGAGCAATGAAGAACGCCTCCCGGACCACCCGGTCCACGTCGACCGTCCGCTTGACGAGATAGTTATGCTTGGTGATGGGCAGGGTGATCCCCGTGATGTCCGCTTCCTGGAAGGCGTCGTTGCCCAGCAGGCTGGTGGGTACCTGGCCGGTGAGAGCCACCAGGGGGACCGAGTCCATGTAGGCGGTGGCGATCCCGGTGACCAGGTTGCATGCG
>JAJRCY010000150.1 GCA_028678715.1 Methanomicrobiales archaeon
GGCCGCCTGGGCCTCCCCCTCGCTGGGCGCCTGCACCGTGGGAAGGCCCAGGAGATCCAGGAGCTCCCGGGAGGTCCCGATGACGAAGTCGTCCACCCGGGAGGAGGCCATGGCATGCTTCCTGGCCTCCTCCACCTCGCCCCGGGCCAGGGCCTCGCGCCAGCGTTCGCCCGCCTCCCTCCGGACCTCGCGCCGCTCCTTGATGGTCCCTGCCTTCAGGTCCGGCGGGGTGCCGTCGAAGATGAAGACCGGCCGGATCCCCAGCTCCAGAAAGTTCAGCGTGCGGAAGAGGATGCCGGAGAGGTGGGAGGTGACACGCCCCTGCCCATCCATGAGAGGGGTGCCGTCCGGCTGCCGGATGATCGATAAAAACTGGTACAGGGCGTTGTGGGCGTCCACCGCTGCCACGCCCGCCAGGGACTCCCACCCCACCTGCTTCTTGTAGGGGACAAGGATGTCCCGGAGCGCGACTCCCACGGATCTCCCTCCGGGAGACGGTCACCCGGGACCGGCCTTACCGGTACATCCGGCGCGAGAGTTCCTGGACCACGCCGTTGATGTGCTCCATGGTGGTGTCGTACTTCTTGGACATGCCGGTGTGGATCTCCTCCAGGTTCATCCGGATCGAACGTTCCCGCTGGGAAAAGGAGCTGTCCAGCCGTTCTATCTTGTGGCCCATCGAGAGGAAGAGGCCGGCAAGCGAGACCATCATCAGCGTCGCGGCGACCGAGATGACGAGATCCTGCCAGAGCCGGAGCACGAGCACGAGGGTGGAGCCCACCATCACCACGGCCAGGATCAAGTCCCCGATGATGCTACGAATCTCCATGCTTTTAGATAATGAAGTCCCATTAATTAAAGTAACTGTACGGAGCAGGGGATTCTCAATGGAGTTCCGGAACCTGGTGCCTCTCGCGGCCATGCCCGCAATGCTCGTGGTGGTGGAGCTGCTGGCCCTCATCCTCTCGCACCCCCTCCAGGCAGCCGGTGTCGCGGCCTTCGAGGACCCGACCTCGGTGGCGAACCCCTTCATCTTTCTCGCCATCCTGCTCCTCTTCACGCTCTTTCTCCTGGCCCTGATCCGGTTCGGGGTGAAGAGGCTGATCGGTGCCATCATCGCCGCCTCCTTTTTCTTCACCTTCCTGTACGTCTTCGGGGCTCTCGCCGTCTTCCTCTTCCCGTCCGATGACCTGGCCGGCCTTGCAGTGCTGGGCCTCTCCGTCGCTGCAACTGCTCTTCTCTACCGGTACCCGGAGTGGTATGTCATTGACACCCTGGGTATCCTGCTGGCTGCCGGGGTGGCCTCCATCTTCGGCATCTCGCTCTCCATCCTCCCGGTACTCATCCTGCTCCTGCTCCTCGCGGCCTACGATGCCATCGCCGTGTACCGGACCAAGCACATGATCACCCTCGCGGAAGGAGTGCTCTCGCAGCGGGCCCCCATCCTCTTCGTGGTACCCCGTCGCCGGGGCTACTCCTTCATCCAGGAAGGGGTGGCCATCGGCGAGGAGGAGCGGGGGGCATTCATCATCGGCATGGGGGACCTGATCATGCCCTCCATTCTCGTCGTGTCGGCGCAGGTATTTTTAAAAAGCGGGGGTGGATTTTTCACGGCCCCCGTGCTGGGGGCCATGGCAGGTTCCGTCGCCGGCCTGCTCTTCCTCCTCCGTGCGGTGGGGAAGGGAAAACCCCAGGCCGGGCTCCCGCCACTGAACGCCGGGACCATTGCAGGATTCCTGCTGGGGTGCCTGGTCAGCGGGCAGTGGGCCTGGCTGCCCGCGTTCTGAGCACCGCGTCCAGCACCGCGTCCACCCCTTCGCCGGTGGCGGTGGACATGTTCAGGTAACCCTCGTTCGGTTTCCGGTCCGCCTTGTTGACGGCGGCCACCACTGGCACCTTCACCATCTCCCGCACGGCCGCAAGGACCCGCAGCTGGTTTTCCAGGGGATACCCGCATTCCTCGCTGGGGTCCAGGATGAAGAGCACCACGTGGGCCGCGTGCATGAGGGCCGAGAGGGCCTGCCGCTCGATGGGGTTCCGCTCTTCCGGGTCCCGGTCCAGGAGGCCGGGGGTATCCACGAACTGGACCCGGTCCCTTCCCGCCGCCCGGTGCCCCACCACGATCCCACGGGTGGTGAAGGGGTAGGACGCCACCTCCGGCTCCGCGGTCGAGACGAGCCGGATGAAGGAGGACTTCCCCACATTGGGGTAGCCGGCCACCACCACCGTGAACTCGTCCCTGAGCTCCGGAAGCTCCCGGAGCTGGTTACGGACGATGTTCAGGAACCGGAGGTCGCCATCCACCTGGTGGACGACGGAGGCGAGCCTGGCCACCGCCCGCTTCCGGACCGCGGGGGAATCCCCGGATGCCCGGGCCTCCCGCCCCAGCTGGGACCCGAGCCTCCGGGAGTGCTTGGCCGCCCACCCGAGCGCCCCGAGCGCCATGCGGATCTTCTCGATGCCGCAGAGGGCCTCCGCCAGGTTCCGGTAGAAGGGGGAGAGGGCATCGAACTCCGGGAAGGAGGCGATGATCCGCACCAGCCGGTCGTGGAGCGATGCCCCCACGGCCCGGATGAACTCCTCGTTGGCCCGCGAGCTTCCCCGCTTCTCCCGCATCCGTGCCGCAGCCCGCCGGAACGACCGGTCCAGCAGCTCCTCCGCGGTGGGCACGGTGGGGATCTTCTCCAGTTCCACGTCAGATAACCGAACGTATATATGGAATTGATATGATTAATCATTATGGATCTCTCCCTGATCCAGAAGGAGATTCTCATCACGCTCATCACGCTCTACCACCAGCACTCGCATGCCATCAAGGGGGAGGAGATCGCCGACGTGCTGAAGCGCAATCCCGGCACGGTCCGGAACCAGATGCAGGCGTTGAAGGCCATCGGCCTGGTGGACGGCGTGCCGGGGCCGAAGGGGGGCTACAATCCCACCGCCCTCGCCTACCAGCAGCTGAACCTCTCCAACCTGGATCAGGAGGCTTCGGTGCCCCTCATGCGGAAGGGTGAACCGGTACCCGGGGTCCGGGTAAAGGAGGTGGACTTTGTCACCCTCTGCCACCCTGACGTCTGCCATGCCGTGATCAAACTCGTGGGGAGCGTGAAGACCTTTGACATCGGCGAGGAGATCACGGTGGGCCCCACGCCGGTGAACAAGCTGATGATCCGGGGCGAGGTCATCGGCAAGGACGAGGTGCAGCAGTCGCTTGTCATCTCCATCACCGAGATGCTCTCCCTCCCCAAGCAGCCGGTGAAGAACTACATGTCCTCTCCCCTGCTCACCCTGGGCATACGGTCCACCTTCCGGGATGCCCTCCGGCTCTTCACCGAACACCACATCCACGGGGCGCCGATTGTCGAGGGCGGTACGCTCCGGGGGATCGTTTCCCTCACCGATATCGCGAAGGGCCTGACCCGGGGCATGGACCTGGAGACCAGCATTGCATCGGTCATGACCACCGACGTGGTGTATGCCGAGTCCACCACCCGCCTCTATGAGGTGGTGAAGCA
>JAJRCY010000151.1 GCA_028678715.1 Methanomicrobiales archaeon
GTATCATTTCACATGGAAACATTCCGGAAGACCGCTCATCACCCCCATTTCTCCACCATCCCATCACTCCCGGTGCCCCTCTCCCGCAGCCGCCATTCCCGGATGGATATTTTCATGTTCCGGTGAGAAATCGGCCTTATCTTCCGGCGGAAATGGCTTCATAAACCGTATGATGCTATATATAAGCGATGGTCCCGGGAGGTCTCCTGGCGGGAAAAGAAGGGACGGTACCATACTGGATCCCTCCTTCAGGCTTCTTTCGGTACCCCTGGCACATCCCCCCAAGCAAAACATCGGAGGATCATACGCCAGGGGATGCCTCTGCATGGGGGGGATACCCGACCTTTGCATGCTCCCCGGGATTTTCGGGTGGATGACGGGGAGGGGGACATGCGAAGGATGTCGTACTCCGCGAGGATCGGGGGGGTGGGTTCCCTGGCCAGGAGGGAGGGGTGCCATGGGAATCCGGCATCATGAAAGGAGATCGGAAGGGTTGAGGCGGCCCGTTTTCCCGGCTCCTCTCCCGTTCTCCCGCCGTACATCAGCCGTCATGACACAGGGGAAGGGAGGGCCCGAAGGCTGCCTTCAGGCAGGAAGGGATGGGGTGGGGAGTGTCATTTCCACGGGATTCTCTCCCCCCTGCACCCGCTGGACATTGCTGCGACATTCCTCCCCTCCACGGACTTATCCCTGGAGCGATGCGAATGGATATGGCACTCAGAGGGGGGGATCCCCCCACTGCCCAGCAGAAGGGAGGGATCAGCCCCCGAAAAACCGGGATACCGGGGGAAGACCTTACCGCCGGGATACGGGGAGGAGGAAGAGGAGGAGAGCCCCTGCGAGGCCGATAAACCCTGTCAGCAGGGAGAGGGGAGCCGCCGTGGGCGAGGGGGTGGCTGCCGTGGCAGGCGGGGTGGTCCTCGGAGGCGAAACGGTGGTCTTTATGGTAACCGGAGGCGTGGTGGTGGGCGTTGCCGTGGTCTCCACCACCTCCGGATAGACCTGGAACGTCACATTGTCCAGGAACCCTTCTGCCACCGAGTAGGGATTCGTGTAATCCCCGATGGTGGAGATGACGATTCGGTCCATGGGGCCCAGGGAGCGGACACTGTCCAGCGTGTACCCCCAGAGGGTGCTGTGGTTCCCGAGGAACGAGACCTGGATCCCTGCCTGCTGCACCTTGCGGTCATAGGTTATCACCACATGGTAGAGGGTTCCATCCGTGAAGTGAACGGTTGGCCCCCCATAGGACTGGAAATAGGATGAGACTTCCCTGCGCTGGTTGGATGGATCCACGGTCCGCAGCATCATCAGGTTGCCGTAGACGCTGTTCTCGAACTCGGTGAAAATGGTGGTGGCCTGGTTGATGTACATGTCCGGATCGCCAAGGCCGAGGCGGAAGCTGGCCTGGAACTGGGTCTGCACGGGAAGGAGATCGTACTCCAGCCGGAAGGATTCCCCCTTGTAGGGGATCTTTTTGTAGATGAACGTGTTGGTGGAATCACGCAGGAAATACCGGAACATTCCCTGGTCGCTGTCCCACCGGTTCGTGTAGGGATTGTTGGTGACCCAGCCCGGGTCCGAGGAAAAATCGGTGGAGTAGATGACGATCCCGGTTCCTGATGCACAGACCGGGGCGATCAACAGGGAGAATGCCACTACTGCCAGGAAAGAACCCCGGATCATCGCGTGCTCCATACCATCCACCTCGCGCCTTTCTGCCGTTCCCTGGCAGGTCCCTCTCAGGGACAACACAGTATTCCTGTTTTTTGCTGGTGGATAATAACAGTATTCTTCGGCCCGGAACGGGAATTTCGGGGGCGGTTCCGGGACCGTTTTGAGGTTATGCGGCGGGATAAACTACCGGCTGCAATACAATAGAAGCCCCGGGAGCAGGGGCGGGTACCACCCGTACCCTTGAAGAGGGAAGGGTTCCCAGAATGTACTGGCATGGCAGATCCTGAGGAGTTACCGGAGCAGGGAGAAACGCCGGAGGCGGGGGAGGTCCCGGACCAGCGGGTGGCTCCCGGGGAGGGAGCAACGCCGGTCGCCCCCGCAGAGACATCCCCGGCACCGGTGCCGGGCGGGACCGGTGAGAGCCAGGATGCGGGGGGCGTGCCCGGCGCGGCTGCAGTGCCGGAGGAATCACCCCCGCCCGAGACCGAGAAGTACCGGAAATTCAAGAAAGTGGACGGGGCCACCTACCAGAAGGTGAACAAGTTCCTGCGGAAGCACACCTACGTGACGGCACGGGAATGGGCCATCGCCCGGCTCTGTGCCGATTTCAAGACCACCGGTGGATCCGAGATGACCTACATCGGCGAGCACCTCCCGGAGCTCGTCCCCTTCATGACCGAACCCTACTCGCCCCAGGCCGTGAACCAGGCCAGGAGCGCTTTCAAAAAGAAGGTGAAGAAGGCTGGGGCCACCTTCTTCTATGGCGCAATGTGCGGGTTCTTCACGGCCGATGAGCTGGACGATATCCTCTTCGAGTCCAGCGAGGTGGCACGGTTCCTCCTGGAGGTGGAGGGGACCACCCTGGACGTGGACCAGGAGATTGACGTGGAGGACCGGATCACGGATATCATGCGGAACGTGGCCGAATCCGCGGCCCGGATCCTGAAGCAGCGGCCCGGGATCGACGAGGAGGAGAGTGAGCCATGAAGGTGATCCAGGTCGTCGGCACCTCGGGATCCGGGAAGACCACCTTCATCGAATCCCTGCTCCCCTGCCTGACTGCCCTCGGGAGGACCGCTGTCGTCAAACACCTGGGGCACCACCGGTTCGCTCTCGCGGAGGGAAAGGACAGCACCCGGTTTGCAGAGGCCGGGGCAGCCGTATCGGTGGCGGTGGACGAGAGCCGCTCCTTCTTTATCCATGACACCACGGACCTGGAGAGGGTGCTGGAACTGCTGTGCGACGCGGGCATTCGGTTTGCCGTGCTGGAAGGGTTCAAAACACGGCTCTTCTCCCGAATAGTCATCGGGGACCTCCCGTCGGAGACCTGCGTGCTCAGGAACCCGGCCGTGGAGGAGGTGATCGCGAGCCTGGATCAGTTCGATGAGTATTTCACCCCGAAGGGCCTCGTCGAGGAGCTGACCCGGGCAGAGGGTGGCGGGAGAACGGGGGCCATCCTCACCTTCACCGGGGTGGTGAGGAGCCGGGACGGGGATCACCGCACCGAATACATGGACGTGGACGGGAGTATCGAGTCGGAACTCCGGAACATCTGCGGGGACCTCCGGCAGATCAACGGCATCGAAGGGGTGGGATGGTACCACTGCAGGGGCAGGAAGTATCCGGGAGAGGTGATCACCTGCATCGCGATCCTGGCGGACCACCGGAGGGAAGGTTTTCTTGCCCTGAGCCGGGCCCTGGACGTGCTCCGGAAGGTGGCAGCTGCAGAGAAGCCCGGGGGGGTGTGAAGAGGTGGAGGGCAATCTCCCCCGGGCGAAACGCCTCTTCGGCACGAACGGGGTCCGGGGAGAGATCGGCAGGGAC
>JAJRCY010000152.1 GCA_028678715.1 Methanomicrobiales archaeon
CCGGAACGTGGGGTGGTACTTCTCGATGAGGCCCCGGTCGATCCGCACCAGCTGCTCCACCGGCAGCGCGGCCAGGAGTTCCCATCCCAGGTCCAGGGTCTCCTGGATGGAACGGTCCTCCGTCGGGCCCTGGCGGACGAAGCGATCCTCAAACGCGTCGGCAGCCTCCAGGAACATCTGATCCCGCTCCGACAGTGCATCCTTCCCGACAATGGCCACCAGCCCCCGCAGGTCGTTCCCTTCCGCGTACACCGCATAGAGCTGGTCGCTCACCTTCTTGTGATCCTCCCTGGTGTGGCCCTCGCCGATGCCCAGGTTCATGAGCCGCGAGAGGGAGGGGAGGACATTGATGGGGGGATAGATCCCCTTCCGGTGCAGGTCCCGGGAGATCACCAGCTGCCCCTCGGTGATGTAGCCGGAGAGGTCCGGGATGGGGTGGGTGATGTCGTCGCCGGGCATGGTCAGGATGGGGAACTGGGTGATGGACCCCTTCACGCCATGGATGATCCCGGCCCGTTCGTAGATCCCCGCAAGGTCGGTGTACATGTAGCCCGGGTATCCGCGGCGGCCGGGCACCTCCTCCCGCGCCGCGCCGATCTGCCGCAGGGCCTCGCAGTAGTTGGTCATGTCCGTGAGAATGACGAGCACGTGCATCCCCAGGTCAAAGGCCAGGTACTCGGCGGTGGTGAGGGCCAGCCGCGGGGTGATGATCCGCTCCACGGCCGGGTCGTCGGCCAGGTTCAGGAAGACGACCGCCCGCTCCAGGGCTCCCGTGCGCTCGAAGTCGGCCATGAAGTGGTTGGCCTCCTCCTTGGTGATGCCCATGGCTGCAAAGACCACGGCAAAGGGTTCCCTGGATCCGGGCACCTTGGCCTGCCGTGCGATCTGCAGCGCAATATCATTGTGGGGGAGCCCTGCGCCGCTGAAGATGGGGAGCTTCTGCCCCCGCACCAGGGTGTTCATGCCGTCGATGGTGGAGATACCCGTCTGGATGAACTCTTCGGGGGAGTGGCGGGCATAGGGGTTGATGGCCGCGCCCGTGATGTCAAGCCTTTTTTCGGGCACAATCTCGGGTCCCCCGTCGATGGGCTTCCCGCCCCCGGAGAGGATGCGCCCCAGCATCTCCTTTCCGACAGGCATCTTGATGGTCTCGCCAATGAACCGGACGCCGCTGTCCCTCCCGATGCCCGCGGTCGTCTCGAAGACCTGGGCCACCACCATCTCGTCGCTGGTGTCCAGGACCTGTCCCCGTTTGAGGGAGCCGTCGGAGAGAATGATGTTCACCAGTTCCCCGTACCCCACCGGCTCCGTCTTCTCCACAAAGAGGAGAGGCCCCGCGATCCGGGTGATCGTTCTGTATTCCTTCATGCTAACCCGCCCTCAGCCCGCTGAATTCCTTCTCCATCCGTTCCAGGAGCTCCGAAAGAACCGTCTGGTACTCCTTGATGAACTTGATCTGGGGCAGTTCGCCCTTGGAGGGGATCTTCATGATCTGCGGGGGAAGGACCCCTGCCGCCTGTGCCCCGTACGCCAGATCCGAGAACTTCCGGATGGCCTTCAACATGTCGAACTGCTTGGTCATGTCGCAGAAGGTATCCACCGCATCGTACGCATTCTGCTGCAAAAAGATCTCCCGGATCATCCGGGCCACCTCGATGGTGACCTGCTCCGCCTCCGGCAGGGCATCGGAGCCCACCAGCTGGACGATCTCCTGCAGCTCCGCCTCCTTCTGCAGGATCTCCATTGCCCAGCCCCGGATCTGGTTCCACTCGGGCGAAACCTCCCGGTCGTACCAGTCATGGAGGACGTCCATGTACAGGGAGTAGGAGTTCAGCCAGTTGATCGCCGGGAAGTGCCGCCGCTGGGAGAGCTTGGCGTCCAGCGCCCAGAAGACCTTGACGATACGGAGGGTGTTCTGTGTCACGGGCTCTGAGAAATCGCCCCCGGGCGGGGAGACCGCGCCGATGACGGAGACAGAGCCGAGGGAACCGTTCCGGTTCCTGACCCTCCCCGCCCGCTCGTAGAACTCGGAGAGGCGGGCCGCCAGGTACGCCGGGTAGCCCTCCTCGCCGGGCATCTCCTCCAGCCGGGAGGAGATCTCCCGCATCGCCTCCGCCCACCGGGAGGTGGAATCCGCCATGACGGAGACATCGTACCCCATGTCCCGGAAGTACTCGGCAATCGTGATCCCGGTGTACACCGAGGCCTCCCGTGCTGCCACGGGCATGTTGCTCGTGTTCGCGATGAGCACCGTCCGCTGCATCAGGGGTTTCCCGGTCCTGGGATCCTGGAGCTCCGGGAACTCGGTGAGCACCTCCGTCATCTCGTTCCCGCGCTCCCCGCACCCCACGTACACCACGATCTGGGCATCGCTCCACTTGGCCAGCTGCTGCTGTGTCACGGTCTTCCCGCTGCCGAAGGGGCCGGGAATTGCGGCGGTCCCCCCTTTCGCGATGGGGAAGAGACCGTCCAGGATCCTCTGGCCCGTGATGAGGGGGATATCCGGGTTCATCTTCTCCTCGACCGGCCGGGCAACCCTGACCGGCCACTTCTGGAGCATGGTGAAGGTGGTGCCGTCCTCCAGGGTGCAGATGGGGTCGTCCACGGTGAACCTCCCGGACTCGATGCTCTTCACGACGCCGCCCGGGAAATTCGGCGGCACCATGACCCGGTGGACAAACACCTCGGTCTCCTGCACGTCCCCCAGGATGGTGCCGGGCCCGACCCTGTCGCCCTTCCGGACCCTCGGCGTGAAATCCCAGGTTTTCCCGTGGTCCAGGCCGGGTGCACTCACCCCCCGCTCGATGAAGTTCCCCTTCTCTCTCACGAGCACTTCCAGGGGACGCTGGATGCCATCGTAGATGCTGGTGAGGAGACCGGGGCCCAGTTCGACCGCGAGAGGCAGGTGTGTGTTCACCACCTTCTCCCCGGGTTTCAGGCCGGTGGTATCCTCGTACACCTGGATGATGACCTTCTCCCCGTCGATCTTGATGACCTCCCCCATCAGCTGTTCGTTGCCGACCTTGACCACATCGTACATGTGTGCGGCAAGGCCTACGGCGGTGACCACAGGTCCGGCGATCCGTTTCAGCACGCCTGCTCCTGTGCCCTTGGAACTCTCTTCTCTCATCTCCACAGGTCCACACCCATTGCTCTCTTTATTCTCTCCCTCAGGGCTTCCCCCGCGCCCTCAGCGCCGATGGCGATGACAGTGGGACTGGTGGACTTCTCCAGGGTCTCCCGGAGGCGCCTCGGGATCCGCTCCATGTCACTGTCCTTCAGGACGAGGATACCCACGTCCCGGTCCGCAAGGACTCGGCCGATGTGGGACCGGAGCTGCTCCTCGTTCTCGGCGGCGTAGGTCTTCCGGATCCCGGCCAGGAGGAAACCGAGGATGAAGTCGCTGCTCCCGATGACCGCAATCTCCATTCACATCACCAGGTAGTCCCGGATCAGTTCCGGGGAGAGGTTCCTC
>JAJRCY010000153.1 GCA_028678715.1 Methanomicrobiales archaeon
CTGGTTGTACTGGGAGGCCATGGCAAACCCATAGGCGCCCGCGTCCAGCACCGCGATCAGGTCTCCCGCCTGGACCCGGGGGAGGGCCCGGTCCCGGGCCAGCAGGTCCCCGGTCTCGCAGATAGGACCCGCGATGGAGCAGTTCTGGACCGGCGGGCTGTCCGCCTTATTCGCCACCAGGACCTCGTGGTAGGCATCGTACATCACCGGCCGGACCAGCAGGTTGAAGCCGGCGTCCACGTTCACGAACCGGGCGTGGGCCTCTTTCACCGAGTTGACCCGTGCGAGAAGGACGGTGGAGTCCCCCACCAGGTACCGGCCCGGCTCCACCCAGAGCTCGGGGGAGATCCCCGCGTCCTGGATCCCCTGCAGAAAGACCGGGACCACTTCCGCCGCATAGTCGCCCGGGGTGGGGGCAGGTTCCGTGGTCCGGTGGTAGGGGATCCCCAGGCCACCGCCCAGGTCAATGAACGTGAGCCGGACCCCGAGGTCGGTGATGGCAGCCGCGAGGTCGGTCATCACCGCCGCGGCTTCCGCAAAGGGCTTCACCTCCAGGATCTGGGAGCCGATGTGGCAGTGGATGCCGGCGGGCACCACGGAACGGCAGGAGAGCGCCGCCCGGTAGGCGTCGGGGACCTGCTCGTGGGGGATGCCGAACTTGGAGGTCGCGATACCGGTGGCGATCTTGGGGTGCGTGGGCACCTCCAGCGCCGGGTTGACCCGGAAGGCGATCTCAACCTCGCTCCCCGCGGCCGTCGCCGCCCGGTCCAGCTGCCGCAGCTCGTCCAGGGAGTCCACCGAGACCCTCACCCCCTTCTCCACCGCGAGGGCGAGATCGGACGGGCTTTTCGACGAGCCGTTGAAGAGGAGGTCACCCGGTGCCATCCCTGCCCGGAGGGCCAGCAGGAGCTCGCCGGCCGAGAAGACGTCCGCCCCGGCCCCCTCAGAGGCCAGGGCCCGGAGGATCGCCGGGTTGCCGTTGGCCTTGGCGGCAAAGAGGACCTTCACCCGGGGGTACCCGGCCCGGAGGGCATCCCGGTACTCCCGGTAGTTCGCCCGGATTCGCTCCTCGTCGGTGACATAGAGGGGGGTGCCGTAACGCCGGGCCAGCTCGACGGTGTCATGGGCCCCGATGTGGAGGTGGCCGTTCCTGACCGGGAGGTGGGAAGGGAGTCTCATGGCCTGAGCCTCCCGATGCGGTCCACCGCCTCCCGGATCCGGTCGACAGACCGGGTGATGGCAAACCGGATGTACCCTTTCCCGCAGTCCCCGAACCCGACGCCGGGCGTGGCCACGATCCCGGCCTCGGAGAGGAGCCGCTGGGAGAAGGCCATCCCATCCGCGACCGCCATCCAGACATAGAAGGTCGCCTTCGGCGTGGTCACCCGGTAGCCCAGGCCCTGCAGGCCGGCCACCAGCACGTCCCTCCGCTCCTGGTAGATCCGGCACGATTCCCGGACCACGTCCTGGGGACCCCGCAGGGCCGCGATGGCCGCGTGCTGGACCGCGTTGAAGACCCCGCTGTCCACGTTGGTCTTCACCCTTTTCAAGCCGGCCAGCACCTCCGCGTTCCCGCAGGCCATCCCGATCCTCCAGCCGGTCATGTTGTAGGTCTTCGACAGGGAATGCATCTCGATCCCCACCTCCCCTGCACCGTCCGTCTCCAGGAACGACGGGGCCCGGTAGCCGTCGAAGGATATCTCGGAGTAGGCGTTGTCAAAGACGATCACCGTATGGTGCTCCCGGGCAAACTCCACCGCCTCCCGGTAGAACGCGGGGGGGGCCACCGCCGCGGTGGGGTTGTTGGGGTAGTTCAGGAAGAGGATCTTCGCCTTCCGGGCCACCTTCTCCGGGATATCCGCGAGCACCGGCAGGAACCCGTGCTCTGCCGTGAGGGGCATCGGGTGCACTTTCCCCTCGGCAAAGAGGGTGGAGGTCCGGTACACGGGGTAGCCCGGGTCCGGCACGAGCACATAGTCCTTCGGGTTCACGAAGGCCTCCGGGACGTGTGCGATCCCGTCCTTGGATCCCATCAGGGCCACCACCTGGGTCTCCGGGTCCAGGGTGACGGAGAACCGGCGCCGGTACCACTCCGCGACCGCAGCCCGGAACTCCGGCATCCCGACATAGGAGGGGTAGTGGTGGTTGGCAGGGTCCCGGGCAGCGGTGCAGAGAGCATCCACGATGTGCGGGGGGGTGGGGAGGTCGGGATCGCCAACGCCCAGGTCGATGACATCCACTCCCCGGCGCAGCTGCTCGGCTTTCAGCTCGTCGATCCGAGCGAAGAGGTACGGGGGCAGGTCACCCAGGCGTTCCGAATACATCCATATCCTGTTGACCGGCGGGAGTATTAATCCCTCAGTCCCCCGGCAGCCCGCGAATGTGAAAGGGAGGGATTATCTGCCGGGGGAGCGATCCCCTTCCAGGTGAAATCCCCGCGGAACGGCCGGCGCGGGGGGCCTGGAGAGGGGAGATCCGGTATGGCTGAAGAGATCGTGCTCGTCATCTCGACGGTTCCCAGGAACGAATCGGAACGGATCGCATCCGCAATGGTGGAGGAGCGCCTGGTGGCCTGCGTGAACGCGGCGCCGGTCACGTCCCGCTTCTTCTGGAAGGGGGAGTGCTGCACCGAGGAGGAGGACCTGCTGATCATGAAGACCCGCAGAGGCCTGGCAACGAAGGTGATGGCACGTCTGCAGGCCATCCACCCGTACGATGTCCCGGAGATACTTGTCCTCCCGGTCCTCGCGGGCCACGGGCCCTACCTGGAATGGGTCCGGAGGGAGACCGTTCCCTGAACCGGTCGGATGGGGGTATCCCGCCGCAGGGATAGGATAAAGAGGCAGGGGACTGACTCTACAGGGACGTGCGCATGGAGAAGGGAGGGGTTCCGGGGAAGGCGCTGCTGCTGCTGGGGTGCCCGGAGGTGCCGGTCCAGATGGGGATTGCCATCTACCTCTGCCACCGGCTCCGAAAGGATGGCTGGGACGTGACGGTGGCCGGCAACCCCTCGGTCCTCCACCTGATCCGGGTCTCGGACCCGGCCCGGCACTACGTGGAGCGGATCATGGCCCTGGACCGGTGCATGGAGAAGCTCATTGAGGGAAACGCGAAGCCGGACCTCTGCCTGGTCTTTGCCCACAATGATGCGGGCCTCTCCTACGCCGCCACGGTGGCGTCGGTTACGCCGGCACGGGTCGTCGTGATCATCTTCGGAAGGCAGGCCGAGGAGCTGGCGAAGACCATCGAGTTCCCCTGCGAGTCCATCGTTGAGAAGGCGGTGCATAACCCCCTGGCCCTGCGCCAGAAGATCGACAAGGTGTTCGGATGGGCTGCATTGAAGAGATGAAGTACGAGGTCCTCCTCAGCCGGGTCACCTTCAAGGAGTGCCGGGAATTCATCAGGGATCACTACAAGGAGTTCCACACGGTGAAGCCCGGCTACAAGCTCTTTGA
>JAJRCY010000154.1 GCA_028678715.1 Methanomicrobiales archaeon
ACGAAATCGGCGAACGCCCGGGTGTCGAAGCGTTCCATGATGATGACCGCGGCGCCGGCGCGGAACCCGAAGATCACGTTGTAGATCCCCGCCCACAACGACAGCGAGGTCGGGATGAGGTTGGGCATCGGCGCCCTGCGCGGCGCGTCGCCGCCGCGCAACTTGGCGAGGACGCCGTCCATCAGCGCGAGCACGATCCGTTTCCCGCCTGCCTGCTGCTCCCCCTTCAGCTCCGAGAGCACCATCAGCAGCTGGGAGACAAGGATCAGCTCCGACTTCGCCCGCTCGCTGAACTGGTAACTCTTCACCGCGGTCTTTTTATCCATACTCATCACTCACGGCACGGGATGAAAAAAGATACGGGTGCAGGGTCCGGGAGCGGGTTATTTCTTGGCCTTCTGCTTGGCGCCCATCTGGGAGACCTTGGAGCGCCGGATCCGGCGGCGGAGACGCTGGTCCTTCATCTCCCCGCGCCTGCCCCGTCCGCCACGGCCCCGGGGGGCGCGGCGGGGGCCGCGTCCCTGCTGCTCTTCTTCGGATCTCCGCGAGAACTTCCGGATGGTGGCGCTGGGCTTGAACCGCTGGTTGGGCCCCGGCTTCTTGACCTCGGCGTCCTTCTGGGGTACGAGCCGGATCTGGCCCTTGACCCCCTTCACCTGCATCCAGTTCGTGGTCCCAGTCTTGCCCATGGTAAAACTCTCTTTATATCTAATTGACTGGCCTCATAAAGATATTCCTGCCGTGGATAGGGAGAGAGGATATGTGCCGATCCCCCAGGAGGCATACGGAGAAAATATCCGCAGATCGGGAAATGCCAGACAAAAAAGGGCTATCCTCTTGGGGGAGGACGGGAGGGGGCTCTGTCCCCTCCCGCACCCCACCCCCGGTGAGGATATGCCACTCCCGTGACCGCCGGGACCGAAGTTCTCTCCCGTGCCCCTATCGCATCTTCTCCAGCCCGCGCTTCAGCGCCTCGGAGACGATCTTTCCGTCCACCCGGCCCCGGACCTCGGCCATCACGACCCCCATCAGGGGGCCGAGGGCTGCCTTCCCCCGTTCCCTGACGAAGGTCTCCCGTTCCCTGAGCACCCGCGCGACGATGGCGTCCAGCTCCGCGGGAGAGAGCGGGGCGGTGAGGGACCCCAGCACCTCGTTTTCAGTCTTCCCCGCTGCGAGAGCAGCCAGCAGGTCCGGTATGGCCTCCTTGGCGGCCTTCCCGGACGAGACGGCCCGGAGGACTGCCAGGTACTGGGTGTCCGTGAGCCGGGAGAGGTCTGTACCCTTCCGGGCCAGCTCCACGGGGGTGGCGATCAGGGCCCGGTGGGCCAGGCGGGGGTTTACCCCCTCCGCCACCGCCCTCTCAAAGAGGGGGAGCCGCTCTGAAAACGCGATCTGGCGGGCAACCGCCACATCCAGCCCGTATTCCTTCACGAACCGGCTTGCCCGGTCGGAGAGGAGCTCGGGGACCGGGATTCGGTCCCAGGCATCCCTGTCCAGGGTCACCGGCAGCACGTCCGTCTCCGGGTACATCCTCGCCGCGCCGGGGAGGGGCCGCATGTAGGCGGTGGACCCCTCGGGGAGCATCCGCCGCGTCTCCTCGGGCACCCCCTCAAGGGCCATGACCGCCCGCCGGATCACCTGCTGTGCCGCACAGCCGGCCTGTTCCGGCGTCCCGGCCACGATCACCACGCAGTCCCCGGTTCCCGCCCCGGCGACGGCCCGGAGCGCCTCCACATCGGCATCGGTGATGCTGTAGGCCGGCAGCTCGTCCGTGTGGAAGATGCCTCCCACCCCGCACCGCTTCGCATAGTCGGCCATCTCGCTCCCCAGCCGCCGCCCCGGCTGGATCTCCCGGCCGGCAAGGCCTGCGAAACCCCGGAGCACCACGGCCAGGATCCGGGGGGCCTTCGACAGGATCCGGGAGCTGCTCCGGGAGAAGACGTGTGTCGCATCCTGCGGCCGGGGCTCCACCGAGGCCTGGCGGGCCCGGAGCTCGTCCCGGAGGGCGAGGAGCGACTGCTGGCGCCTGACCTCCCGGCGCACCACCTCGGCGATCAGGTCCAGTTCCTGCACGCCCTTGATCTCCACCCGGGCCCCGCCCGCGATGGAGATGTTCACGTCCTGGCGGATGGTGCCCAGGCCCCGCTTCACCCTCCCCGTGGAGCGGAGCACCATGCCGATGTACTCGGCGGTTGCCTGGACCGCTTCAGGGGTGTGCATGTCCGGAGCCGTCGTGATCTCGACGAGCGGAATCCCCAGCCGGTCCAGGGAGAAGACCCCCTCCTCCACCCGCTGGGCCGCGTCCTCTTCCAGGCAGATCGTGTCGATCCCGGTGCCGTCCGGGAGCCGGCCGGCCAGCGCCACGAGCGCGGTGCGCTGGAACCCGCAGGTGTTGGAGCCGTCGATGACCAGCTTGCGCATCGGGTGCACCTGCCGGACCGGGGTCATCCCCAGGATCTTTGCCACCGAGAGGCAGATCTCCAGGGCTTCGGGGTTCAGGGGCCGGGGAGGCTCCTCGTCGTCCTCCACGAGGCAGGTGGTGTCGTAGGTGTAGTAGGTGAACCGGCGGACATGCTTCAGCTCCTCGAGGGCTGCGCGGTCGATCTCCCCCATCTCGCTCTCCGTGGCCCGGAGGAAGCGGGTGAACTCACCGGAGTGCTCCTTCGTATCCCGCAGGAGCGTGGGGCACCGGCAGAAGAGCTTCCGTTCCGTGTCCAGCTGCTGGTGGATCTCGATCCCTGCCGTGAGGGAGGGGGCTTCAGAGTCCATGGAGGCTCCTCTTCCGGATCTCGCCCCGGAGGTTCTCCTGCATGAGCGCCGCCACCGCGTCGTGGTTCCTGGCCTGGGGGAGGACCCACATCAGCTTCACGAGTGCCACCTCGGGGAGCATGTCCTCCCCCTCTATGACGCCGGCGGCCAGCAGGTCGCGGCCCGTGTCGTAGACCCGGTCGCAGACCCGGCCGTGCAGGCACTGGGAGGTCATCACCACCTCCGTTCCCCCTTCGATCAGCCCCTTCACGGTCCCGACGCAGCCGGAGGAGACGTGGCCCAGGCCGGTGCCGGCGAGCACCAGGCCGCGGTAGCCCGTAAAGGCCCGGATCACGTCCGGGGAGAGGCCGGGATGGAAGGAGAGGAGGCCGCAGCGCTCCTCCAGCCCGTCGCGCAGCCGGAGCGTGGCAGTCCCCCTCCGTACAGCGTCGGGGGAGAGGTCCACCTGCAGCGAGGGGTACTCCACGGTGCCCACGGGAGGCATGCCCAGGGACCGGAACGCGTCCCTGCGGGACGTGTGCATCTTCCGGACCCGGGTGGCCCGGTGGATGGCGCAGCGGTCGTCACCCGTCCCGTCGTGCATCACCACCGCCACCTCGCCCAGCGGGGAGACGGCTGCCGCAGCGCTGCAGAGGGCGTTCATGGCATTGTCGCTGCTGGGCCGGTCGGCGGACCGCTG
>JAJRCY010000155.1 GCA_028678715.1 Methanomicrobiales archaeon
GCCCTGGCCCGGAGGGTCAATGCAGACCTGCTCGTATACCACCTGGGGAACGAGATCTACGGGGACGGGGGCGAGCTCCTGGACTGCGGGGTGGTGCTCCACCGCTATTATGCCGCTCAGAAGAGGGGGGACTGACCGCCTGCGGCCTTCTTCCCGGGCTTCGGTTCCACGGCCGGCTTCTCCTTCTTCTCCTGCCGCTCCTCTTCCCGGGCCTTCCTGGCCCGCGATTTCACCACGCCCTCGGCTCTGGTCCTATCGTGGATGAAAAGCGTCAGCTCATCGGTGTCCAGGGAGAGGAGTTCCGTATACCGGTCCGGATCCCGCTCCACGAGCAGGGTGATGAGGGTCAGGTACTCGTCCCGGAGGGCATCCTCCGGGAGGTGCGTCATCCCCGACAGCCGCCGGACCAGTCCGGTCCGGAGGGCCTTCTGCTTCCGCGCCGTGCCCATCCGCTGCCAGCGGGAGGGAGGGGTGATCCGGGCATGGATCCCCCGTCCCGCGGCGGCATCCATGGTGCCGAGCAGGAGAAGCGGGCTCGCGTACCGCCAGAGGGGGAAGTACTGACGGCGGTAGGTCAGCCCCAGGAACTCGTCGGCGCGGGCCAGGCACCGGTAGGCCTTCTCCCGGGACGGGAGGTCCTGCAGGTGCACGAGGCTCCCCTCGATCCACTGGGCCAGGGTCGACGGGGGTTCATCGAACCCGTAGTACTCCTGCATCAGCCGTCGGTCATCGGTGCCCCGGTACACGGAGGCGATCAGGTCGAAGATGCTGGGGCGGTCGTCCTTTTCGGAGGAGAGGAGGTCCTCCTCTCCCAGGGATTCCCTTCCCGTGGCCGCGGCATGGAGCATGTTGATGGCCGCCCTCACATCGCCTCCGGCCCGGGCGGCCACCCGGGCCAGCACCGTTTCACTGCACCGGATCTTCTCCATCGTGCAGATGAACTTCAGGCGGGGGACGAGCGAGCGGGCCTGGACGGCCCGGAACTGGACCGGCTCGCAGAGGCCACGCAGTTCAGGGGGGAGGCCATAGACGTCATTTGCCACGAGTATTATGGGCTGGTGGGACCGCCGGATCGTGTCGATAATGCCCCGGGCACCCCCGCGGTCGGCATTGCCCTGCAGGTTGTCGGCCTCATCCAGCAGGATCAGCTTCCGGGACGCCCCCGAGAGGGATGCGGTGATGCTGGAAGATCCCGCCACCCGGTCGATGACGGCTTTCGTCCGCTGGTCGCTGGCATTCAGCTCCAGGATCTCCCAGCCCATGTCCCGGGCCAGAGCATGGGCAGAGGAGGTCTTCCCCGTACCCGGCTTCCCGTAGAGGAGGAGGGGTTTTGACCGCCGGCTCCAGCCCTTCGCCCACTCGAAGACCTGCCGGACGGCGGCGGTATTCCCGACGATATCCTGCAGCCTCACGGGACGGTACTTCTCCGCCCAGTCCATACGCATCCATAGGGCCGAAATCAAATAAATTATCTCTCATGAACGCGGATGCTCAATGGAACGGCGTGGGTGGCATGATCAGGCGGATATGCTCCATTGATGCGGTGGCCCGGGCAGTGCGGGAGTACGAGGGGGTCACCCGCAAGCACGGCATCGGGGAGATGATCAAATCCCTGAAGATCGATGCCCCCGACGTCATCGCATCCTTCGGGGATGATGCCGCCGTGATCCGCCATGGCGACGAGGCGCTCCTGCTCGCAGCGGACGGGATCTGGAGCCGGCTCATGGAGGCCGATCCCGAATGGGCTGGCTTCTGCTCGGTGCTCGTCAACATCCACGACATTGCCGCGATGGGGGGAAGGCCTCTCGCCATGGTGGACATCCTCTCCATCTCCGACGACAGGATCCGGGAGAAGGTCACCCGGGGGATGCTCTCCGCCTGCGAGAAGTTCAATGTCCCCATCGTGGGAGGCCACCTCCACCCGGACACCCCCTACAGTGTCATCGACGTGGCAATCCTGGGCGTCGCGAAGCTGGACTCGGTCATCTACAGCCACACGGCACAGCCGGACGATCATGTCATCGCTGCGGTGGACCTGGACGGCCGGGTGCATCCCTCCAGCCGCCTGAACTGGGACTCGGTGACCATGAAGACACCGGAACAGGTGAGGGCCCAGATCCGAACCCTGCAGGAGATCGGGGAGGCCCACCTGGTCACCGCGGGGAAAGACATCAGCAACCCCGGCATCCTGGGCACGCTGGGAATGCTGCTCGAGGTCAGCGGAAAGGGGGCGGTGATCAACGTGGACGACATCCCGAGGCCGAACCTCTCGGGCCACAACCTCTCCTTCGAGCACTGGGTGCGGATGTATCCGGGCATGGGCTTCATCCTGACGGCGAGGGAGGAGCACGTGAAGGAGGTGCGCAGGCGGTTCAAGAAGGTCGGCATGACCGCGTCCACCATCGGCTACGTGAACGGCGACCGCCACCTGTGCATCCGGTACCGGGAGGAGCAGGCCTCGGTCTTTGACCTGGGAAGAGAGAGCATCATGGGGATCGATACATGGCTCTCCGCACCCTTCCCGTGACGGTAGGCATCGGGGTGGGGACCGGTGCAGAGAAGGTCCTTGCCAGCATCTCCGCCGTATCACCCGGTATCCGCGTGGAACTCTTCGCCCGCCCCGGCACCATCCCGGCCGGTGCGGCGGCCGTCACCGTGAGGGAGGGCGAGGAGCCAGAGGAACGGCTGGTCCGGGCCCTGATGTCCGGAGAGATCGACGCGGCCGTCCGGGGAACCCTCCCCGCCTCCACCACCCTCGCTCTCCTGAAGAGAGCGGCCGGTGTGCCGTACCTGATCCGGATCGCGCTCCTGGAGACCGGCGACGGCAGGAGGTTCCTCCTGGCCCCTGTGGGGGTGGACGAGGGCTGGACCGTTGCCGAGAAGGTCGAGATGGTGGAACGGGGCCGGGAGCTGGCAGCCCTCGTGGGCCTTCCCCCCACCGTCGCAGTCCTCTCCGGCGGCCGTGCAGGAGACCTGGGGAGGCACGAGCAGGTGGACCGGAGCCTGGCCGAAGCGGAGGAGGTGGCAAGGATTGCCGGGGCGACCCACGGGGAGATCCTGATCGAGGATGCGGTGGGCCGCTTCGGCATGGTGCTCGCCCCGGACGGGATCAGCGGGAACCTGATCTTCCGGACCCTGGTACTCCTGGGCGGGGGGCACGGGCATGGGGCTCCCGTCGTGAACATCGGGAGAACCTTTGTGGATACCTCGCGCGCAACGCCGGACTATGCCCGGGCGATAAATCTCGCTGCATCACTCGCAAAACGTAAAAAAAGCACGTAGCGATTTCAGATTTGCCGTATCTTGGATTTAATCAGTTATTTTCTGAACGGGCAATTTGGAGCTGGTATGGCAAGAGACGGACGCAGACGGCTCCGTCGTGGGATACGGTGGTAATTTTTTGAGATAATTGAAAGATAGATTTAAA
>JAJRCY010000156.1 GCA_028678715.1 Methanomicrobiales archaeon
CCTGATATACTGAGCCTGATATCTCTCCCTTTTTTCCATTCGGGGCAGGAGAAACTATATCTCACGACGAAGATATCCCCCTGTGATGTACCTGGTGATACGCTGCCCGGGCTGTCGTACCTTCACCTACGTGGACCGCTACCAGCGGCACAAGCTCTGCCATGTCTGCGGGGAGGTGATCCCCGTGGCCCGGGCGACGGCGTACCTCGAGGTCCGCGACTACGCGGAGGCCGAGTCGGTGGTGGCGCAGCTGGAGCGGTACCTCCACCAGAAAGGGAAGGAGGACCTCACCCCCGCCGAGGTCTCCCGGATCCGTGCGCAGTACGCACAGTGGCTGCTCAACCAGACCTGATCACCACCGGCGTCCGCACCCCGGGCAGATGGTGGTGATGCGCCGTCCGCACTGCGGGCAGTGGAGGCCGATCCGGTCATCGTGGACGAGAGGGCTCTGGCAGTTCTTGCAGTGGAAATTGGCCTCGTACCCGCACGAGTGCTGAAGCATTCTAAAGAGTGTATTGCCAGTCTCTTATGAAAAGGGTTCCCTTCCCCCGGTTCGCCACGTCCCCTTCAAAGCGGGTGAGGATGACCCCGCCAGGCTCCCGCGTAACGGTTCCGGTCCTCCGGAACGTGGGCAGCATGCCGGTGACCCTCCCCAGGATGGTGCAGGTGCCCCCGGTCATGTTGCCGCAGGGGCGGGAGCAGGAGCCAGCGATGGTGAGGGAGCCACCCTTCATCTCCACCCCGGGCATGTCGCCGCAGTTCCCGTGGATGATCACGTCGCCTCCGGCCAGGTACTCGGCCGTGAAGTCCCCGGCATGCCCCTTTACCTCCAGGACGCCCCCCCGCATCCCGTGCTTCTCGCCCCGGTAGCCCGAGCCGCAGTAGTGGGAGGCATTCCCGTGGCAGAGGATCCTGCCGCCCCGCATCTCCCGGCCCAGCCAGCCGTCGGCACTGCCCAGGATCTCGATCTCGCCCCCCTTCATGAAGTTGCCGCAGTGCATGCCGATGTCACCTTCCACCCGTATCTTCCCGGCCTCCATGTACTCCCCCACCCTCTTCACCCGGGAGGTGTCGCCCCGAAGCACCACCTCCACCCCGGCTGCGTCCGTGGCGGTGCCTTCGATGGCCATATCAAAGACATCGGTGAGCGGCCGGGTGCGGTTTCCCACCGCCACCGTCAGGGTGTCGGCCGGCTCCAGGAACCGGGCCGGGATAATGGTCTCGGCTTCGACTGGGATGAAGGGATTCTTCCGGGGCTTTGCCGAAAGGATCACCTTCATAGGTGCGCCTCGCTCTCCATGCAGAGGGACCGCTGCAGGTACAGCTCCTGCACCGGGTAATTGGACATCCTGACCGTATAGTAGCGGTCAAAGTTCAGGGCAAACTCAGGGTCCTTCCCCATGTCGTAGGAGTCGGGGACCTTTGGTTTCACCCAGATCGTTTTGTTGATCCCCGGGTCAAGGATCTCGCCGTCACGGGCCACCGGCCTTCCCCTTTTCACCGTCCAGGAGGTCTTCTGGAACGCCCGGATCACGTCCCGGTACTGCCGCGAGGGATCGGTCTCGTCCACCCGGAGGGGGTAGATGGCGATGTCTGCCTCGGCGCCAAGGCCAAGGTGGCCCTTCCCTATGGAGCGGATGCCCAGAGCCCTCGCCTGGCCAGCCCGGGTCATCACCGGGATGTCGTGCCAGTCGAACTCACGGTCCAGGGATGGGAGGATGATCTGGGACATCGCCTCCGAGACCAGGGACCGGAGTTCCTCATCGCGGTAGCGGCGGCTCATGAGAAGGGCGATGATCTCCGGGTACCGGATGAAGGGGCAGCCGTTGGGGTTGTCGGTGGCGAGCAGGCATCGCCAGGGATTCGAAACGAGAAGCGCCAGCTCCAGGCCGATGGCCCACATCACGCAGTTGACGATGCTCGTCCTGCTGTAGTACACCGGGATGATGCCGGAGACGGTCTCCAGCTCCACGTCGTGATTGGACCACTTGTTGTGGTGGAGCCTGTACAGGTTGAACTCCATGGGGCCGTCGGCCGTCATGGTGGTGGTCTTGCCAAACATCATCTGCCCCATGTCGATGGTGACCTGGGGCTTCCGGTTCACCGCATGGGCCACGGGCTCGGCTTTCAAGCAGATGTCCTTCCAGCTGGTGCCGCCGTAGGCATGGAACTGGACGTGGGTCAGGTACAGGCTCTGCCGGTCCGGGTTCAGGTCGGGGGCGAGATCCATGCTGCCGATCGTGCACTGGTAGTTCCCCGGCACCCCCAGGTTGTTGCAATGCAGGTGGACGGAGTGGGGGAGACGGAGCAGTTCGTTGGCCCGGATCAGTGTCTCGATGATCTCGGCAGGGCTGACCTCGAAGTGGGGCACCATCTCCCGGATGCACTTCACGTTCTTCCCCCATCCCCAGCATTCGGAGCCGCCCGGGTTGGTGAGCTTGATGGCAAAGCCCTTCACCGCCGCGAGCGTCCAGGCCACGATCGCAGCCGCCCTCTTGACGTCCCGGTCCCGGACGGCCTCCATCACCGGCCAGTTGCCATCAAAAAGGGTGTTGGCCATCGTGTCCTGCAGGGGTGTTGCCGCAAACTCCTCGTGGGTGTGCCGGGCCTCCAGGGGGGCCATCGCCCCCTCCAGCACCGACGTGTAGCCCATGGCGCAGTACCGGTAGCTGTTGCCGTAGGTGGTGGGGACGCTGTAGCCGGAGGTGGAGTGCATGACCCCCCGCCGCTCGGTGCGGCCTGCCCGCATGTCCTCGGGCATCATGTACCGGCCGAAGTTCACCTTGGTGCCGCAGATGTGGGTGTGGGAGTCGATCCCGCCGGGGAGCGTCAGGCATCCCCTGGCATCGATCACCTCTGCACCATCGTGCACGGATTCCACGATCCACCCGTCCCGGACCGCGATGTCCATGACCTCGCCCCGGATGCCGTTCAGGGGATCGATGACGTAGGCATTTTTGACCAGGAGCTCAGTCATGCGCCACCCCCTTCGTTGATCTGCAGGGTGATCTCCCGCAGGATCGTGGCATCATCCGGGTACCCCCGGTCCAGAACCTTCCGGAGCCGGAGGGGGACACCGTCCATCCGGTAGGCGGTCCCCTCGGCATCGATGCCGGAGACGGCCACGGGGATCTGGATCCGGGCAAACGCGGTGGTCAGGTTGGGGAAGGGATCCAGCTGCACCACCGGGATGGATGCCAGGTGCGCCACCGCCTCGGCCGGGAAGTGGGCTGCGGGATCGCTCGCCACCACCAGGCACATGTCGCACTCCTTCCGGGCCAGGACGTCCACCGCCGTCGTCTCCCCGGGGTTGTAGAAGGCCATGCCCCGGGAGAAGTCGACGGCAAAGGGGTAGCCGGTCATCCAGGTGCAGACTTCGTTGAACCCGTACACGTTGAAGTGGCCCCGCATGGGGGTAA
>JAJRCY010000157.1 GCA_028678715.1 Methanomicrobiales archaeon
CCCTGTCAGCCCTCCACCTCGACATGCCGGATCATGGACTCAAAGATCCGGCGCCCGTCCCCGGATCCCAGGACCTCCTCCGAGGCCCGTTCGGGGTGGGGCATCAGGGCAAGGACGTTCCGGTTCTGCCCCAGGACCCCGGTGACGCTCTCCAGTGAGCCGTTGTGGTTGGTGGCCTCCGAGACCTTTCCACTCCCGTCGCAGAACCGGAACGCGACCCGGTGCTCTCGGTTGAGCGCTGCCATGGTCTCCGGAGGGGTGATGAACCGCCCTTCTTTGTGGGCAATGGGGAGCCGGATCACCTCCCCCTCCCGGAACCGGGAGGTGAAGGGCGATGTCGCGGTCTCCACCCTGAGATACACCGGGCGGCAGAGAAACTTGGGGTACGCGTTCACCGCAAAGGTCCCCTCCACGAGACCCGCTTCTGCGCTCATCTGGGCGCCGTTGCATATCCCGAGGACCAGTTTCCCCTCCCGGACGTGCCGGTGGATGTCCTGCATCACCGGCGTCCGGGCGGCGATGGCCCCGGCCCTCAGGTAGTCCCCGTACGAGAAACCCCCGGGCAGCACCACCGCGTCGCAGGCGCGGGGGAAGCCCTCCTTGTACCAGACCAGGTCGGTGTCCACCCCCAGCACCTCCTGGAGGATGTGCCAGGTGTCCCGGTCGCAGTTGGAGCCCCCGAACTGGACCACCGCAAACCTCATTTCAGGACCTCGATTTCGTACCGGTGGATGACAGGGTTTGCGAGCAGCCGCTCGCACATCTCGGCGGCCCGTTGCTCCGCCTCTCCCTTACCCGCCGCTTCGATGGTGATGAGAAAGACACGGGCGGTGGAGAGGGCCTCGGTGGCAAAGCCCAGGTTCTCCAGCGCGTGCCGGATGGCACGGGCCTCGGGGTCCAGCATCCCCCCCTTCAGGGAGATGGTGATCCGGACCGTGTACTTCACCGGGACCGCCCCCCTGCATTCCCGGTGATCCGCTCCGCCACCCGGCGGTACGCCTCCATCACGTCGCCCTTGTCGAACCGGTACACGTCCTTGTCCATGGACTGCCCGGATCCCGCGTCCCACAGCCGCATCGAATCCATGCTGATCTCGTCCCCTACCGTCACATTCCCGGATCCGTCCTTCCCGAACTCCAGCTTGAAGTCCACGAGCGTGATTCCCTTCCCCTGCAGGTGGTCACGGAGCACCCGGTTCACGGAGAGCGCCAGTCGCCGGATCTCCGAGAGTTCCCCTGCGGAGACAAGCCCCAGCGCCAGGATGATCTCGTCATTGATCATGGGGTCGTGCCGTGCATCGTCCTTGTAATCCATGACGAGAATGGGTGGGTCCAGGGGCTGCCCCTCCCGGAAGGGGTACCGCCGCACCAGGGATCCCGCTGCCACGTTCCGGACGATCACCTCCAGCGGGATCATCGTGAGAGTCCGCACGCGCATGGTGGAGGGATTATTCATGCCCAGGTAGTGGGTGCGTATCCCCGCCTTCTCCAGCATCTCAAAGAAGAACGCCGAAACCCGGGCATTCAGCATGCCCTTTTCGGCCAGGTTCGCCTTCTTCCCCCCGTCAAACGCGGTGATGTCGTCACGGAACTCCACCACCAGCTCCTGGGGCACATCCGTGCGGAACACCGACTTGGCTTTTCCCCGGTACAGCAGCTCGCCCTTCTTCACGGAGATCTCTCCCGGATCTGTTGCTCCAGGCGTCTGATAAGCGCTTCGATACGGCGGGGGAACCACCCCTTCTCGATGAACTGCGGGTAGATGCAGAGCCGCTCCCGCAGACCCCGCGTTCCCACGATCGCTGCGAGGGACTCGAGCTGTGGCCAGGGATGCTCCGGGTTCACGTAGTCGATGGTGAGGGGCGAGATCCCGCCCAGGTCATCGACACCGCAGGCGACCAGGTCCCGGGCATCCGCCAGGTTGGGGGCGATCTGCACCGCCACGTCATCAGGCAGGATGTCCCGGGCCAGGGAGATGGTGACGCAGAACTCGTCAGGAGGGGGCACCGGTACCCCCGCCATGGGGGTCCCCTCCTTGGGGCAGAAGTTCTGGACAATCACCTCCTGGATGTGTCCATAGCGCCGGTGGAGGTCCCGGATCAGCATCAGGCTCTCTTCCCTGTCCCCCATTGTCTCGCCGATCCCCACCAGGATCCCGGTGGTGAAGGGGACCCGGAGCTGCCCTGCCTCCTCGATCATCCGGATCCGCACCTCCGGGTTCTTGCCCGGGGAACGGCGGTGGGCGGGGACCCGGGCAGTCGTCTCCAGCATCAGGCCCATGGAGGCGTTCACCTCCCGCAGGAAAGCCATCTCTTCCAGAGACAGAATCCCGGCATTCGTATGGGGCAGGATGCCCCGGTCGATGGCTGCCCCGCACATGGCGTGGCAGTAGTGGAGGATATCCGGGTATCCCGCCGCCTGGATCATGTCGGTAAACCCTGGCTCTTCCTCCGGCCTCTCGCCAAAGGTGAAGAGAGCCTCGGTGCAGCCCAGCGCGGCACCGCACTCCAGCGTCCGGAGGACCTCTGCAGGGGCCATGATGCATCCTTCCTGCACCGGTGTTCGGAAGCAGCAGTAATCGCACCGGTTCCGGCAGACGGTGGTGAGGGGGAGAAAGACGTTCCGGGAGAAGGTGAGGGGCTTGGGGGGCACCATGGTCTCTATGTACCATGCTCCCAGAGGGTGATGAAAGTGAGGGGCCCTCTTCGCCCCCAGTCCCATTCAGGCTTCGATACCGGAAGGGTCGTGTGATGTTCGTTTACGAGCCGAATACGTGAAAGAGGGTCCCCCTGGCTGCCGGGAATACCAAGGACCCGGTGATCCTCACGTGGGGGTGGGGGCCGGGAGGGAGCTCTGCCCCCTCCCGACACCCTCTCCCTATCAGGATATTCCCTCACGGTCTACCCTGGTGAGATCACGCAATCCTGAGAAACGTCACACCAGATTTCCCGGCCTCCCCGCTCACCCGTACTCCCGCCGGAGCCCGACCCCGACCTCGCCCACCGGCACCACCCGGCTCAGGGCTGCCCGGGACGCCAAGTCCGTGCAGTGGCACGGGTGAAGGATGCGGGGTTTCACCTGCTCCATGAACCGGAGAACCCGGTCCAGGACCGCTGAAGGCGGGTTCAGCAGGTGGAATCCGCCGATGACATCCGCCACCCGGTCCTCTCCGCATACCTCCTGTGCCCGGGCAACCGTGAGATCGATACCGGCATGGGCGCAGCCGGTGATCACGACGATTCCTTCGGCCGTCACGCAGGCAAGGCCGGTGTCGTCCAGGATCTGGTCCTCCACTTCGCCGTCCGGTGTGATGAGGTACCACTTCTTACCCCCGGCTGCGTCATAACTCTCAGGACGGGGGATCTCG
>JAJRCY010000158.1 GCA_028678715.1 Methanomicrobiales archaeon
CGGGGAACCGTGAAGGATCCACCCTGGCCAACTCAGAAGGTAAAATCGGTAGAAGGAGCAGAGAAAAAGAGAGTATCTCTTTTGGATGCGCCGACCGGGACTCGAACCCGGGTTTAGGCGTTGGCAACGCCTAGTGATAACCACTACACTATCGGCGCGTGCACTACAGGTGCATCCTGAAAATTGATAAGGATATCGAATGAAGGGAACGGGAAATGCCGCCCTGATACAGAGAGAGCCCGCCAGGCCAGGCATTCCTTACCGGCGGTGAAGCCGGGAGGGGGCTGGCTCCCTCCCTGTACGTGTCCGGGGAAGAGAAGACAGGACTGCTTACGTCAAAAACCCTCCGGCCGCCGCCATGCTTTAAGCGTGCCGGGGGATATGATTGTGGGAAGGATATGGATCCCACCCTCAGCGCCCTGCTCTACAGCGCATTCGCCCTCTTCATCATCCTGGACCCGCTCCTCTCCATCCCGCTCTTTTTAGAGATGACGAAGGAGAAGGCGAAAGAGTACGTGGCCCGCCAGGCCTGGATCGCCATCGGGGTGGCCGGGGTCCTCATGTACCTGTTCCTGCTCTTCAACTTCGTGATCTTCGATACCCTGGGGATCACGCTCGCCTCCTTCCAGGTGGCAGGGGGGATCATCCTCTTCATCCTGGGGATGCAGGAGGTGCTGGGCTTCACGATGGGGACCATGAAGGCGTGCAAGGACAATGCTGCCTGCGTGGTCATCGGGACACCGCTCCTCTGCGGCCCGGGCACCCTCACCACCGTGCTCCTCCTCTCCCGGGACCACGGCCTCCTCCTGGTGGGAGTGGCCATCGCCCTCGCTCTCATCGCCACCTGGCTCGTGCTCCGCTACTCCCGGGCCCTCCAGCGGCTGGTGGGGGACCTGGTCATCGAGATCATGGCCAAGGTCCTGGGAATGTTCGTGGCCGCCATCGCGGTGCAGATCATCGCCCAGGGGATCCTGGGCCTTGTCTGACCGTTCACTTTCACGCCGCGCACATCGTGAGTTTATATACTCCCGCCGGCCACTGGTGGGATCAGAGAAGTCCGGTATCATGCAGAACGTGGGGTACATCGTCAGGGAGAAGATAAAGGCCCTGGATGACGCGGGCCACGAGGAGTGCATCCTGGCCCTCCGGCTCCATGGCGAACGCTACGGGATCCGGGTCCGGGAGATCCAGGGACTGCTGGGGGAGGGCGTCCCGGCGCGGGTCGAGCGGATCCGGAGGAACTGGCGGGTCTTCCTGGACGGCGTGGAGGGCACGGCGTCCCTCTCCCAGTCCGGGAAGGCGGTGAACCTGGAGTTCCCGACAGGTGCCAGGTACACGGTGGCCCGGAAATCCCTCCAGGCCCTCCTCTCGGGAGACACCACCTTTGCCATGATCGCCGAGATCCCGGGCGGTGCGCAGCCCGCGGCACCACTGCGCCGCCCGCCCTTCTCCTACCAGCAGCGGTTCCCCTACCCCACCCCTGCCACCGGTTAAGGAGAAGGCGATCCTTTTCTCCGGTGCCGGTTCTTTCTGAAAGGTGGTCATCCGGCCACCTCTCCCATTTCCCTATCGGGATACATCCCCCCTCATCAATCACGGATCCTTCCAAAGGGTATGGAGGCAAAACCGGTTCTTCCTGTCCCACGCCAATATCCACGGTTCCCTTCAGGGGAAGATGGAACGTGAATCCCAGCTCCCGAAGAAGTAGGTATCCTCATGAGAGTGGGACCGGGAGGGGGCTCTGCCCCCTCCCGTCGCCCTCCCCCGGTGAGGAGGGGGGGACCGTGTATCCAGACCAGCGCAAGAACCATGGGCACCGGTGCCGATGCTCCTGAAGGATACGGCATGGCGGCGCGGAAGAGAGAGCAGGTCCGTGGGCCGGAGCGGTACTGGCCGGTGCCCGCGATCCCACGCCATCTACCGAAACACGGGGAACCGGGCTCATTTTGGGAGGACCGGGGCGATCGAAGGCACTGCGGGGTGGATTTGCACGCTCCCCCTGGCAGCGTGGTGGTGGCCATGGAAGGGGGGACTGTTGTGAAAATCGGGATCGCCACGTCGCCGGATACGGTCCCCTACTGGAACCTGACACGGTCCGTGGCCATCGAATCGGGAGACGGGAGGACCTGGCGGTACGGGGAGCTGGCGGCGGCCCTGGTCAGCGAGGGTGACCGGGTGGCAGGGGGCCAGGTGATCGGCACCGTCGGGCAGGTGCTGGACTGCGGAAAAGTCGATGCCGGATCCCCGCCCTACATCCGGGATCTCTGCGCCCGGGGGGCCGCGTCCATGCTCCACCTGGAACTGGCAGACCGGCTTCCTGTCGACGGGGGAAAGTACCTGGGCGGGAACTGGTTCGGGAAGCGGGACCGGACCTTCCCCTTCCGGGACCCTGCACCATCCCTGCAGGATGCCCGGTAGGCGGCGCGGCGAAACGGTTGCCTCTTACACTTCATCCCTGAACCCCGCAGATGCGCAGGGAGAGATAGGATAACAAGAGACTCTCCTCATGGGGGTGGGACCGAAAGGGGGCCCTGCCCCTTCCCGTCGCCCTCCTCTGATGAGGAGAGTAGGGGTCAGAGGGAGAACCTGCTGCGGAAAAGTAGTAATGGCCGCCCGGCCCATGATCCGGTAGCGAAGGTTCCGGGAGGACCTGCGCCTTTCCGAGGAAGAGAGAACCGCCATGGGTGCCATCACGGTCACGGATCTCACGAAGCGCTTTGAGGACCTGGTGGCAGTGGACCGGGTCTCCTTCACCGTGGCGGAAGGGGAACTCTTCGGGCTCCTCGGGCCGAACGGTGCCGGGAAGACCACGATCATCAACATGCTCATCACCCTCCTTGCCCCCACGTCAGGGACCGCGGAGGTGGCCGGCTACGACATTGTCCGGGACAAGGACCAGGTCCGCCGGCACATCGGGATCGTCTTCCAGGAGCCGGCCCTTGACAAGGACCTCACGGGCTACGAGAACCTGGACTTCCATGCGATGATGTACGGCCTCTCGGGAGAGGAGCGGCGGGAACGGATCCGGGAGGTGCTGGAGCTTGTGGAGCTAGAGGACCGGGCGGACGTGCTGGTCCAGAACTACTCCGGGGGCATGAAGCGGCGCCTCGAGATTGCCCGGGGCCTGATCCACCACCCGAAGGTGCTCTTCCTGGACGAGCCAACTCTCGGGCTGGATGCCCAGACCCGGCGGCGGATCTGGGACTACATCCGGCGGATGAACCGGGATGAGGGGGTGACCATCATCCTCACCACCCACTACATGGAGGAGGCGGACTACCTCTCGGACCGGGTGGCCATCATGGACCACGGGAGGTTCGTGGCCATCGACCGGCCTTCCACCCTGAAGGACACCCTGGGCGGGGA
>JAJRCY010000159.1 GCA_028678715.1 Methanomicrobiales archaeon
AAGACTGATGCCCCGGCCCAGGAACCCGCCGCTGCCGAGAAGAAGGCCGAGCATCCGTCAGCCCAATAATAATTTCGGTTTTTTTCTCTTTATCCGGGATGACTCACCCTCCCCCGGTGAGGATATTCCCTCCACGCCCTGAAATCCCCACATCTTCTCCCTGTTGGGATGATGTGGAGTCAGGGTGCCCGGGATCCCACCAGTGACGGTTTTTCGGTAGTCCCCGGCTCATCCCCCTTCATCATCTCTGCGGTGAGCCGTTCCCGCAGGTCCTCGAACGGGACGCCCCGGCGTTTTGCCACCAGCGCAACCGCTGCTTCGACCCGGATCTTCCCGTCGAACTCCTCCTCTATCACCCGGTTCACCTCCGCAGTGACCTGTGCAGGGGTGACCGCATCCTTTCCGGCTATCCTCTGGATCAGCTCCTGCGAGGCCTGCACCGTTTCCAGGATCCGTGACGAGGGGCGGAACCCGACCGGCACCGTGACCGCGGAGAGATCCAGGAGGGGCCGCACCCATCCGTCGGTGGTGGCCTCCAGGAGGCCCTCCTCCACCGCCCGCTCCAGCACCCGGTGGGCCTCCTCCCGGCTCATCCACTTCCTGTCAATCGCCAGGTAGAAGACGAACTCGCTTTTTTTCAGGCGGTCCTTCCGGGTGTGCTTGAAGGGAGCCGCCACCGTGACAGGCAGGCTCACGGGCAGGCACCCTTCAGGAGGTCCCGTACCGTGGTCGCGTCCATGGACCCCGTTTCCCCCTCCCGCACCACCATGCACTCGCAGTGCTGCCCCCGATCCTCCACCCGCAGGAGGAAGATGTTCTCTGAGAGGGGGAACCGTCCCTTGCCCGAGAGGATGGTGTCGTGGAGGATCAGCCGGAGATCCGCGGTCTCCGTGACCGTGTCCTCGAAGGGCGGGAGGCCGTCCAGCATCTCGAAGTTCGTCCGGTTGGTGGCCAGCTGCACGAGTATCTGGCGTTTCACGAGCTCGCTCCCCCGACGCTAGGTGCTGTGGGAGTCATGGAGCCGGTGCAGGCAACGGAGCACCTCCCCGAAGGGGCGGGGGAGGTCAAAGTCCAGGTCATAGGTGGTGGGAAACCGGTAATAGATTCTCCGCATCAGTATCCTATGGGGGGAGCGGAGGGTAAAAAAGGATGGGGTCTCACTCGACAAGGATGGCGTTCACCACGCCGTCCTGCGAGGGCCGGGAGACAATTCTCGCCTTCCCGGCTTCCGTCCGGATAATGGCACCCCGGGTGAGGATGTTCCTCCGGATGTAGTTGGGGTCTGCCCGGTTCTCCACCACCGTCTCGATCTTCACCCGCCGGCTGGTGCCGTCCTTCGGGTTGGCCACGTTCGCGAACTGGACCCGCAGCGCCCGGATCTTCACATTGCCGCCTCGGGTACGGATCCTGCGGATCCGGTCCTCGCCGATGGTGGTATCGGTGGGCGCACGCCCGATCTCAAACCGCTTCTTCCGGCGCAGCAGGCGGTACCTGCCGCCTGTCTCCCGCCGTACGGATCGACCCTGCCAGAGTATAGAATCACCCCGCTCCTTTCCGAAAATGTATCTGGTTCTTTATCATTCGATGGAATGCTATTTAACCTCTCCGCTCACCGGAGGAGGGCGTCGAGGAGGGGTGCCACCCCTTCACCGGTCTTTAAGTTGGTCCGGAAGACCTGCATGCCGGGGTTGTACCGGTACATGTCCCGCTCCATCCGGTCAAGGTCGGCCCCGACGAGCGGCGCCAGATCCACCTTGTTGATCACACCAAGGTGGGAGCTCCGGAAGATCATGGGGTGCTTGTTCACCACGTCGTCACCTTCGGTGGAGGAGACGACCACGACCCTTTTTTCCGCCCCCAGGGAGAAGTCGGTGGGGCAGACCATGTTCCCCACGTTCTCGATGAAGAGCAGGTCAATCTCGTCCAGCGGGAGATCGTGGAGGGCGTGCTCCACCAGGTGGGCGTCCAGGTGGCATTCCTTCCCGGTGTTCACGTTCACCACCGGGATGCCCAGTGCCCGGATGCGCTGGAAGTCATCGTCCCCGAACACGTCCCCGGCAATCGCGCCGGCCGTGAGGCCCCGCTCCCTGAGCAGCGGCACGATCTTCTCGATGAGGGCGGTCTTCCCCGACCCGATGGCACCCAGCAGATCAAAGGCCCTCACCCCGTGGTCCGTCAGGTGCCTCCGGTTCTCGTCGGCGATCCGGGTATTCGCCGCGGTGATGTCCTTCTCGAGGTGAAGGTCGATGTGGTGCATGCGTACATGTGGATCGCGAATCGGTTTATAGGTTCACACCCCAAGAGTACAGGCATGAAGGCTGCCGGGAAGGAGGGCACGGCGAAAAAGCCGGAACGGATCCTGTACCCCTGCTACTTTGATGCTGGTCTCGCGCGGGGCCAGGGGCGACGGGTCCCCCGGGGGCTGGCGGTGAAGGGGCCCACGATGGACGACCTGGAGCGGGCGGTGAAGCGGTGCGGGATCAAGCACCGGAAGGAGCCGAAATCCCACCCGGCCCACTGGTTCCGGAGGGAGGGAAGAATCGTCGCCGAGTGGAAGGGTACCAAGGAATCCCTGCTCCGGAAGGTGGCAGGGAAGCTGGAGGTGAAACCGTGAAGAGCCTCTACGACCTCCACACCCACTCCCTGCTCTCCGACGGGGAGATGCTGCCCATCGAACTGATCCGGCGGGCATCCGTGCTCGGCTACACCACGCTCGCCATCGCAGACCACGTGGACCACAGCAACCTCTCAGAGGTGATCGCGGCGCAGCAGGAGGTGAAGGAGATAGCCGGGGAGTACGGCCTCACGTTCCTCTGCGGGGTGGAGATCACCCATGTGCCACCCACCTGCATCCCGGGCGTCGCCCGGAGGGCAAAGGAGGAGGGGGCCGAGGTGGTGGTGGTGCACGGGGAGACGGTGGTGGAACCCGTGGCCCCCGGGACCAACCACGCGGCCTGTACCTGCAACGCGGTGGATGTGCTGGCCCACCCGGGCCTCATCACGCTCAGGGATGCCCGCGAGGCCGCGAAACGGTCCATTGCTCTCGAGATCACCTCCCGGGCCGGCCATAACCGGACGAATGGCCACGTGGCCGCGGTGGCCCGGGAGGCCCGCTGCATCCTGGTGGTGGATTCGGATGCCCATGGTCCCCACGATCTCCTTCCAGCGGGCGCGCGGAGGCTGGTGGCGCGCGGAGCGGGGCTCTCTGAGGCAGAAGCCCGTAATTCACTAGGTTTAAATATTTCCTCGTGGCTGGCGACACGGCCTGATATTTAAAGATAGACGAAATATTTAAATACTTTAAAATGGAAAATATATATATTACCCT
>JAJRCY010000160.1 GCA_028678715.1 Methanomicrobiales archaeon
ATGCCATCGAGGTGCTGAAGCGGAACGGCGTCCGGGTCATCATCCCCCACGAGCAGGTCTGCTGCGGCTCCCCCCTGATCCGGACCGGCCAGCTGGAGTACCTGCCCACGCTGCAGCAGCGCAACATCGAATGCTTCACCTCCCGGAACATCGACACGGTGATGACCATGTGCGCAGGCTGCGGCTCCACGCTGAAGAACGATTACCGCACCCCGTTCACGGTGAAGGACGTGAACGAGATCCTCACCGAGGTGGGGATCGAGCCTCCGGCACGCCTGCCCCTCACCGTCACCTACCATGACCCCTGCCACCTGCTCCGGGGCCAGGAGATCAGGGATCAGCCCCGGGCCCTGATCCGGCGGGTGGCCGACCTCAAGGAGATGGCCGTCGTGAAGTGCTGCGGGGCCGGCGGCGGGACCCGGTCCGGTGCACCGGACGTATCAAAGGCGCTGGCCCTGAAGCGGGACGAGGAGATCGGAAAGACCGGCGCGGAGTGTGTCATCTCCAGCTGCCCCTTCTGCGAGTTCCACATCGGGACGTTCTCAAAGACGCCGGTGAAGAACGTGACCTCCCTCCTGCTGGAAGGGTACCGGAAGAAGGATCAGGGGAAGGCGTGAGCCTGCGCATCTCCCCATTTTTCCACGCACCCTCTCCTCACATTCAGTGAAACCTGAAGAAGGGACTCTCCTCATGGGGGTGGAACAGGGAGGGGGCTCTGCCCCCTCCCGTCGCCCTCCCCCGATGAGGATGGGTAGATCCACCCTGTATGGAAACATCCCCAGCCGGTTTACGGGATGGCGCATCTGTCTGGGGGCCGCGCTCCTGAACCGGGCACCCGTTGGCTTCCAGAAACCGAAGAAGGAACTATCCTCATGGGGGCGGGACCGGGAGGGGGGCCTGCCCCCCTCCCGTCAAATCATTTCCGGTGAGGCTGTGATCCTCACACCTTCGGTGCAGGGGCTCCCTCCGGACCCGCCCCCGCCCCTGCCCCCCGCATCAGCCACTCGTATGCCTCCAGCGCCGCCTTCGCCCCTTCCCCGGCGGCGATGATGATCTGCTTCCCCTTCACGGACGTCACGTCCCCGGCCGCGAAGATGCCGGGCACGTTCGTGTGGCAGTTCACGTCCACGATCACCTCTTTCTCCTGGTTCAGGGCGACCAGGTCGCCCAGGAAGCCGGTGTTGGGGAGCCAGCCGATCTCGGCGAAGAGCCCGTCCAGGGCGATCTCCCGCTCCTCACCGGACGTCCGGTCCTTAATGGTGATCCCGGTCAGGAACTTCTCGCCGACGAGCCGTGAGACCTCGACGTTCGAGAACGTGATGAGATTCTCCTTCGTCCGGTAGAGGTCCAGGTAGGCGTCGTCGGCCCGGATGGTGGACCGGACGATCAGGTACACGGTCTTTGCGATCCCGCTCATCTCGATGGCCGTCTGGAGCGCGGAGTTACCGCCGCCGACGACGGCAACGGTCTTTCCCCGGAAGAGCGGGCCGTCGCAGGTGGAGCAGATGGAGAGGCCCCGCCCGATGTAGCGTTCCTCGTCCGCGACACCGAGAGAACGGGGGTGCTTTCCGGTCGCGATGATCACGCTCCTCGCCAGGAAGGTCCGCCCGGTAACAGTATTCACCACGAACCTGCCGTCCTCTCCCGCGAGTGAAAGGGCCCCGTCCAGCTCCAGATGGATGTGGAGATCCCTCACCTGCTCCTCGAACCTCTTCATCAGGTCCTCGCCCTTCACCATCCGGAACCCCATGTAGTTCTCGATGGCCCACGACTCCAGCGCCTGGCCACCGATGTTCTGGGAGATGACGAGAGTCTTCTGCCCCTTCCTGGCCGAGTATGCGGACGCGGTGAGTCCGGCGGGCCCTGCCCCCAGGACCATGACGTCATAGACGTCCTCCTCCTTCGGAGCACCGAAGAGCTCGTTCAGCCGCTGGGCATCAAAGCCCACGATCACCTCGCCGTCAACCACGGTGAGAGGGACACCCAGCTGTCCTGAGATCCGGACCACCTCCTCCGCCGCCTTCCGGTCCTCGGCGACATTGATCTCCTGGTACGGCACCCCCTGCCGGTCCAGGAACGCCTTCACCATCCGGCAGTAGGGGCACTGCGGGGTCGTGTAGATCTTCACGGACGCCATCTGTCTCAACTCTCCTCCCCCCTGCTATAAAGGGATATCGCCCGCGCGCCTGCAGGGGCGGAGGAGATACCTTTATTCCCGTCTTCGGGCAAGGTACGGGTCGCATGGCAGTGCCGGGCTACATGGACCGGATCCTCCGGGTGGACCTCACGGCCGGGAGCTGTTCCGCTGCCGATCTTCCCGGGGAGTGGAAGCATCTCTTCCTGGGAGGCCGGGGATTGGGAGTGGGTATCCTCTCTGCCCTGCTGGATCCCCGGACCGATGCGCTCGCCCCCGAAAACCTGCTGGTGATGGCGGCAGGGCCCCTCACCGGCTCGGGGATGCCCCTGGGCTCCCGCTACAGCGTCGTCTCCCGCTCACCCCTCTCGGGGACGCTCGCCTCGTCCAACAGCGGCGGGTTCTTCGGGCCCGGGCTGAAGCGGGCGGGATTCGATGCCGTGGTGATCCGGGGCCGTGCCCCCCGGCCGTCGGTGCTGTGGATCCACGACAGCACGGCAGAGATCCGGGACGCGGGGGACTGCTGGGGGATGACCACCTCCGGTGCCATGGACCGGATCCGGGAGGATCTTGCCGGGCCGAAGGCCCGGGTGGCATGCATCGGCCCGGCCGGGGAACGCCTTTCCCGGATGGCGGCCATTGTGAATGACCTGGGCCGGGCAGCCGGGCGGGGGGGCCTGGGCGCGGTGATGGGGTCCAAGCAGATGAAGGCCGTGGCGGTGACGGGCAACCTCTCCCGGGAACCTCCGGATCCGGAGCAGTTCCTGCAGGTGCAGGACGAGATGCGGGAACTCGTGGACCGGAGCGGGATGACAGAGGGGGCACTCCACCGCTACGGGACCGCCAACCTGGTCAGGGTCATCAACGAGGCCCATCTCCTGCCCACCCGCAACTTCCGGGAATCCCACTTTGCGGAAGCCGACAGGATCTCCGGGGAGAAGATGGCGGAGACGATCCTCGAGCGGGTGGTGGGGTGCCACTCCTGCGCCGTTGCCTGCGGCCGGGAAGTGCGGGTGGGGGACCAGGCCATCCACGGCCCCGAGTACGAGACCATCTGGGCGTTCGGCCCGGACTGCGGTGTCTCAAGCCTGGAGGCCATCGCCCGGGCCAACCACCTCTGCAACGAGCTGGGGCTGGACACCGTTTCCACGGGAGCCACCATCGC
>JAJRCY010000161.1 GCA_028678715.1 Methanomicrobiales archaeon
CGGGAACTTCAGGAGGGAGGAGAGCATCATGATGTTGGACGGCACGTTCGTGGGCGGCACCGAGAGCAGCATCCCGAGGGCCGAGAAGCAGCAGCCGGCCAGGAGGACGGCGGCACCCAGCGTGGCAGCGTGGAGGAGCGGGAGACCGAGGGCGAGCCCCAGGAGAAGGGCCACTGCCGTGACCCCGATGCCAAAGAGGAGGGATGCGATCATGTCACCCAGGACGATCGTCGGGATGGTGACCGGGCATGAGGCGAGCCGCTCCAGGGTCTTCGCCTGCCCCTCCCAGGGAAAGATGGCGGGGGAGACGGCGGTGGCCGTGAAGAAGAGCGTCATCGCAAGGAGCCCTGAGAAGAGGAACGGGAACGGGAGCTGTCTGCTCCCCATGAAGAAGGCAAGGAAGAGGAAGACCGGCATGAAGACCCCGAAGATGAGCACCGGGCCCTTGAAGTAATAGATCCGGATGTCCTTCTTTGCGATCGCCCAGGCACGTCGTGCCTGCTCGGTGACACCCGCCGGGTTCATGGTTCCTTCCCCTGCGTCAGCCGCAGGAACGCCTCGTCCAGGGACGGTGCGAGCGTGTTCAGGGTTACGATGGCCGCACCCCTTTCCCGGCTGGCAGCAACCAGCGATCGGATCGCTGTGTCCTGATGTCCAGCGGTAATCCGCCACTTGTCGCCGCTGCGGGCTACCCCGAGAATTCCATCCCGTCCGGAGAGGGCATCCCCGGGGACCTCCCGGTCAAAGCTCACCTCGATCAGGTGGACGCGGTCAATGGCCGTCTTCAGCTTCTCGGGCGCATCGATGGCAACCATCCTCCCGCTCCGGATGATGCCGACCCGGTGGCAGAGCCGGTTTGCCTCCTCCATGTTGTGCGTGGTGAGGAAGATGGTGGTTCCCCCGGCATTCAAATCCCGGAGCATGCCCAGAATCATCTGGGTGCTCTGCACGTCCAGGCCGCCAGTGGGTTCATCGAGAAAGAGGAGTTCCGGTTCGTGGAGGAGTGCCATGGCAAGGAGGAGGCGCTGCTTCATGCCCTTCGAGAAGGCCTGCACCTTCTGGTTTTTCTTCTCGAGGAGTCCCAGAATTTCAAGGAGCGTGCGTGAACGCTCCGCTGCCCGAGTATAGTCGAGGCCGTACAGCTCGCCCATCAGCATCAGGTTCTGCCAGGCGGTGAGGTCCGTGTAGGCATTCGAAGTTTCGGGCACGACACCGATGCGCTGTTTTGCGAGGACGGGTTCGGTGCGGATGTCGTGACCCAGGATCGTGGCACTTCCTTCGTCCATGGGGATGACGCCGGTGAGCATCCGGACGGTGGTGGTCTTCCCTGCACCGTTCGGTCCCAGGAACCCGAAGATCTCACCCGCACGGACCTGGAAGGAGAGCTGGTTCACGGCTACCACCGATCCAAAGCTCTTGGAGAGGCTGCGGACCTCGATCGCCTCTTGCACCGATTCATCACCTCCAGGAGACACTCCCACAGCGGAACCAAGCATCTACTATCTCCAGCACTCCCGGCAGGCAAATATGTTCCCCCGGCTGCGATGGTTCCTTCTGATCGGCCGCGTGGTCTCCCTCCCGCAGGTCAAGCCCCTCACCGCTCCAGCACCCCCCGGATCGCCCCCGCGAGGTGCTCGATCTCCCAGAACTGAACCTCGGCCATGCCGTTCTTGTGAATCCCGCATTCGGTGGCAATGAGGTGTAGGTCCGGCTCGATCCCGGCAGCCCGGACCCCTTTTGCAGCACAGGTGTCACTGCAGCCATCCACCACCAGGAGACACCCCGCTTCGGAAAGTATCCGCCCCGGATCCTCCTTCAGCTGCAGGGCAGTGAGGTGCCCTTCAAAGATCTCCGGAGACCGCCGCCGCAGCATCCCTGCCGCCTGCGTGGTCATGCGTCCGGTGTTGGAAAGCCCCGAACAGGTGACAAGGGTCACCGGTCCTCTCGGTTTCTTCATCCTTCACTCCTGCCGGGTGCCGATCTCCCCGTGGCCTCTGGTGTCGCTAACGGATGGTTCAAATGGATGCGAATTATGCGGGCAGAGTCATAAAACCGTTGTGATCCCAGCCTCCCGAAACGGTTATCACCGCGATCCTTTCATGTGTATTTGAAACCATGGGGAAAAAGAGCGCCAGGGCCTCCCCGGACCTCTGTTCTGTTCCCGGGAAGGTCGGGGAGGCGCTCACGCGGAGCGGCGGTGTGGATGGACTGATCCGCAGCCTGCCCGGGGACGAGGTACTTGAGGCGCAGATCCGGGTATTCCAGGCCTGTGCCGACCCCATCCGCCTCCGGATCCTGGCCATGCTCGCCCGTGATCCCCTCTGCGTCTGCGTGATGAAGGCCGTTCTCGGGATTGCCGACTCGAAACTGTCCTACCACCTGGCGATCCTGAAGAAGGCGGGACTCGCCAAGGGGGAGCAGCAGGGGAACTGGATCATCTACCGGATCACGGACGAAGGGAGATAGTTCGCTCCCTGACGGGCGACCAGGAGAAGGGGGTCGGTTCCCCCCCGTGAGGGGGAGGCCACGGAAGCCCCCGCCCGGCCCGGACCCAACATCTCATATGATCCGGCCCCCACAGGGTACACGCTATGGCAGGCGAGCGGGAGGATCTGCGGGGAAAGGTCCTGGACCTGAAGGACCTGGCCGCATACCAGGACGGCGCGGTGGCGAGCCGCACAGTGGTGCTGAAGAAGGCGGGGACCATCACTGCCTTTGCCTTTGATGCCGGGGAAGGGCTTCCGGAGCACACGGCGCCCTTCGACGCGATTGTGCAATGCCTGGAGGGCCAGGCAGAGATCACGATCGGCGGGAAACCCCTGCACCTCGCGGAGGGCCAGATGGTCATCATGCCGGCACGGGTGCCCCATGCCGTGAAGGCGCTCTCCCGGTTCCGGATGCTCCTCACCATGATCCACGAGTGAGGGGGGATGCCCGTGGCGGAACGGATCTTCCGGTACTATCCTGGGGACTTCGGCGAGCTCCCGGTCACGATTCTCTCCATGGACCTCACGTTCGAGATCCATGACGATCATACCCGGGTCACCTCCGCTCTCCGGGCCCGGAGCCGGGACCGGTCCGTGAAGACGCTCGCCCTGAACGCCCGTGACCTGGAGATCCTCGACATTTCCTGCGAAGGGAGGACGGTCTCTTTCCGTTATGACCGGCCCGCAGCGCTGCTCTCCATCGACTTCCTCTCCCGGTTGCCACCCCACACGGAGTTCACGCTGCACACGCTCACGGTCTGCCGCCCTACCGCGAACCTCCTGGAGGGGCTGTACTACGATGCCACCCCGC
>JAJRCY010000162.1 GCA_028678715.1 Methanomicrobiales archaeon
CAGGTATGGGTTTACTGCCCGTGGTCTGGAATGGTGCCCCGGAGATCCGGGCCGGGGCGCCCGTGAGTCCTGCCGGCCACCCCTGGCTCCGGTCACAGCCGTCGTCCCCGCAGTGGCCCATCGTCCAGGAAGGTTCATTCTGGGTGGGGTGATTGCCGCAGGCGGTATCCGTCTCCCAGTCCCAGCACCAGAGGATCCAGACGTTGCAGTAGTCGATGTTCGGCCCCCAGCGCCAGCCGGTGATGAAGTATCCATCGATGGCATCCGGGAGCCGCCCGCCGATCCGGTCCGCATCCATCCAGGTCTCTGACAGGGACCGGAGGCTCACCAGGTTCGTGCCCGTTTCCCACCAGTCATCTGCCTCCGGGTTCCGGAAATCGCCGAAGTACCGGCACTCCAGGCCGGGTAGCGCGTCAGAGCACTCGGGTGCATGGCACCGGTCATGGTAGGTTCCATGGGCGATTTTCCCGGTATACACCAGGGGATGGGTGCCGGAGGTCCCGAAGGACCCGGCGAGCCGGGTGTACCACCCGCTGTGCTGGCCGTAGGTCACCGCATCGATCCGGGACCTGTCCGGGCTGGTGGTCACGTAGATGCGCTCCCAGTCGCCGTGGTGTGCCCCGTCGGGTCCCTCCTTAAAGGTGTTGCAGGGTCCCTGGAACCCGTAGTACCACCAGTACTGGATCCGGAGGCGCCCCGTATCCACGTCCGATATCACCTGGTAGTAGGTGGGAACGGAACCGGCCTGGAGGAGGCCCAGGTCATTGTTGTGCATCCCCTGGGCGCACTCGTCGCGCCCGCAGAGCCGGTCCGGGGCGTCCGCCCGGGGGACCCAGGTGATGGTCCACTGGGGGATGGAGATGACCGGCGTCAGGACCCTGGTGAAGTAGGTCTCTGCCGACATGGGCAGTCCCCGGTGGGCACGGTCGAATCCCACCAGGGGGGCGAACTTCTGGACGCTTTCCAGGGCCGTGAACTCCAGGTACTCCTCCATGGGATAGCCGGCGCCATACAGGATCCGCTCTGCCTCGATGACATCGGTGATCCCGAACACCTGCACGAGAACGTCGTACGCAGGGTGTGCACTCCACCCGTTCGCCCTCAATATGGCGGTGGTGCCCCCGGCATCCAGTCCGAAGACATCCCTCAGCACCGTGCCGATCCCGGTCACCGGGACCGCGGCCTCCATCAGGGTCCGTGCCGTATGTTCGGCATCCAGCCCGAATACCTCCCGCAGGCCCTCGGCCACGCCGTTGACGGGAAAGCCCTCGTCGAGCAGGATCGCTGAGGTCAGCCCAGCAGAAAGCCCGAACTCCCGGTGGAGGACGTCCGCTGCTTCCGACGCGGTGGCACCCTGCTCCCGGAGTTCCCGTGCCCGTACCCGGGGGTTGTGCAGCGTGGTCCCCAGGTACGGCCGGCTCCCTTCTGCCTCCCGGGAATAAAAGGCAGTCTGGGTGATGTCTGTTGCGCCCGGCGGGGCGGCGGACCGGATGAACCAGCCGTGGTTGGGCGTGCCGGCACGCATGGACTGCACATCGGCGGTCACGTTCAGGGCGATCACGCTCCCTTTTACGCCGTTGACAAGGACGGTATCGGTCGGAATGGCCGCGTAATTCATGCCAGGGTTCCAGCCGGAATCCCAGCGGAGGCACCCGGAGCATGGCCGGGTGAAGGATGCCTCCCTCTCCTCCCATGGTACCAGCATCCGGTAGATGGCGACGGGCTCGTGTTCTGACCGGGTGGGGGTGAGGAAGATTTCTGCCCTGCTGAAACCTGCCGGTGTCCGGGTAAGGTCGAGCTGGATCAGGGACCCCTGCCAGTACAGGTAGTCACCCAGCCCGCCGACACGGCCCCGCACCACCGAGATAGCAGGGAGGCTTCCGAAATTCGCATCCCGGACCGGTATCCGGCGGCGCTGCCCGTCATAGGTGGTGGTGAATCCCGCGTCCACAAAGGTATCGGCAGAAGCAGCGATCCGCTCGGGGACGACGGTGATGAGGATCGCCTCCGCATCCGTGTACCGTCCGTCGCTTACGGTGAACGTCATGCGATGGGTGCCGATCTGGGAGGATGCAGGCGTCCAGGTGAAGAGGCCCGTGGCAGGGTCAAGGGTTGCTCCAGGGACGGGAGGAAGGGAGGAATAGGTGAGGGGATCGGCATCGGGGTCCATTGCCCGGAGATGGAACGAGATGGGGTACCCTTCCTGCACTTCCAGGTCACCCGGGTTCATGAGATCGGGGGGATGGTTCCTCAGGGGCACGGGGGCGGCAGCGACGCCTGCCACCAGCAGCCCGGCACAGAACAGACCGAAGATCAGTATCCGGCGCATAAAGCATACCTCAGCGCATCGGAATAGGGCACAGTCTCGCCACGCCACAAGGGTGAGATTCCTGAATGCTCTTCGGTATTACTGGGTGCCGGCTCCCCGGCGTGGATCGGATGTCCCCGTATTCCGCGATGATGAGTAAACGGAGTGAAGATATTTAAATCTAGCGCCGGTTGACGGGAAACCGTTGACAGATCCGGAAAAGAAGACAAGAAATCATGAATTTTCCGCGACTGCCGTATCCCACACGGGATCCCGTGAGGTCGGGCGGAAATAGGGGTGTTCACCGGCCCAGCGTCCCCGCCCAGACACACTGGCCGAAAGAGATGCAGCCGTCGCCAAGGGGATATTCGGGATTCATCCTGATAGTGAGCCCGGCATCCGCGATCGCCTTCCGGATGGTCTCCCGGATCGCGCGGTTGTAGGCCACCCCGCCGGAGAGGACCACGTCGGGGATCCCGTGTTCCCGGGCTGCATCCACGGCCAGGGCTGCAATCCCCCGGGCCAGGTTGTGCTGGACCGACGCCGCGATGTCGGCCCGGGCCTTCTCCCGGTCCGGGAGGGCGAAGTCAGCAGATCGCATGAACTCCCGGAACGCCAGCCGGCAGAGCGCCCGGGTGGAGAGGGTCCGGCACCCCCCACGGGTCCCGTATTCCAGCGGCCACTCCCGGGCGGTGCCCCGGGCGGCCAGGGACTCCAGGCGCATCGCAGGTTCCCCGTCGTAGGTCCGTTCCCGGCAGGCACCCAGCAACGCCGCCATGGCATCCAGCACCCTGCCCGTGGACGAGGTCCAGGCGATGTTGAAGGAGCGCTCCACCTGCCGCTCAAGGACACCCAGGGCCATGTCATCCCAGCCCCGCCCGGACAGGAGCGAGCGGGTCCCGGGACCGGGGAGGATCCCGAAGAGCATCCGCTCCGGGAACCGGGTGGCCAGGTCC
>JAJRCY010000163.1 GCA_028678715.1 Methanomicrobiales archaeon
GAAGGTGATGGCGAAGTTCACCTACATCAAGGTGCTGGGCATCGCCGGGCCGGGGGAGCCGCTGGCCAACGAGGAGACCTTCGAGACGCTCCGTCTGGCAAAGGAACAGTTCCCGAACCTGATCAAGTGCATCAGTACGAACGGCCTCCTCCTCCCGAAAAAGATCGACCTCCTGGCGAAGTACGACGTGGGGAACGTCACCGTCACCTGGAACGCCATCACCCCCGAGGTGGGGGAGCAGATCTACTCCTGGGTGACCTGGGAGGGGAAGCGTATCGCGGGAAGGGAGGGGGCGGCACTCCTCCTGGAGAACCAGATCCGGGGGATCCAGGAGGCCGTGAAGCGGCACATGATCGTGAAGGTGAACTGCGTGTATATCCCGGGCGTGAACGACATGCAGATCCCGGACATCGCGAAGAAGTCCTCGGAGCTGGGGGTGTACACCTTTAACGTGATACCCCTGATCCCCCAGTACAAGTTCGCGGACGTGACACCCCCCACGCCGGCGATGAAGCGGAAGATGCAGGACGAGTGCAGCAAGTATCTCCGGCAGATGCGCCACTGCCAGCGGTGCCGTGCCGACGCCATCGGGCGCCTCGGCCACGACATCCAGTCCTGCATCTACAGCCAGCAGTGATCCGGCCTTCCCTTTTTCCCCTTTTCAGAGCCTTCCCGGACCCCAGTCAAACCTTGCTTCCAGAGAGCCCTGTCTATCAGGATGACCCCGACCGGTATGGCTCCACCCGGACTTCCATCCCGGCGATCTTCTCAAAGGCCTTCATCTTCCTTCGGACCGGCCACCAGCCGTACAGGAAGATGTTGATGGGTTCCCACATGGCCACCCAGCCGACAATCAGGAGGCCCTGGGAGAGCCAGGCTCCCGGCCCGGAGTGGATGACGGAGGCGAGGAGTGAGGAGAGGGCGCCCGTCAGGAAGATGAAACCGATGCCGATGGCCAGGCTGATGCGCCCCCGCTGGAGCAGCTGGCGCAGGCTGCGGCGGGTGGCGGCGGCCTTGTAACTGAAGTGGTGATGGATCGCAGGTTCAAGGGTGGCGGCGGCCTCGGTGCCGCAGACCTCGGGGGGAAGGTAGATGACGAGAGCGAGCGGGGTGGGAAGCGGGAAGTCCTCCACCATGTCGGTGATGTATTCTTCGGCGTCGTCATCCAGGTCCTTTTCGTGGAAGGGGGAGGGGTCCAGCGAGTTGAAGATCTGCATCACGTTCTTGAGCGTGAGCTCCAGAAGGACCATTCCGTTCTCTTTCCGATAGTGGGACTCCACCTCGCTCATGCGGCCGGATCTCCGGGTCGGTGAGGCCGGGGAAAAAGGTTTCCTTCCGCTGCTCTCCCCGGAACCTTGAAACAGGATGGCGGCACAGATCCGGGGCATATGGGGATCCTCCGGCTCCGGGAGGGCCAGCCCTGCGACCTGGCCCTCTCCCTCTCCTGCGGCCAGGCGTTCCGGTGGGAGCAGCGGGGGGAATGGTGGGAGGGCGTTGTAGAGAGCGAGGTCTGGCGGCTCCGTCAGGAGGGGGACCGGATCGAGTACGCGGGGCCCACGGCGCGAAGGGTACGGGACTACCTGGCGCTGGACCTGGACCTGCCCGCCATCCAGGCAGCCGTGGACCGGGACCCGGTGATCCATGCCGCCATCGCATCCTGCCCCGGCCTCCGGATCCTGCGGCAGGACCCCTGGGAGATTCTCGTCTCCTTCATCTGTGCCACGAACACCCACATCCCCCGCATCCGGCAGATGATCGCCTCACTCTCGCGGTGCTTCGGGGAGAGGGTCCCGTCGCCCTCCGGTGCATGGTACTCTTTCCCGTCACCGGTGGCACTGGCGGTACCCTGCAGGGAAACCCTGGAAGAGTGCCGGCTGGGGTACAGGGACCGGTACATCCACGGGACGGCAGCCCGGATTGCAGGGGACCCCGGCCTCCTTCCGCACCTCATGGCCCTTCCTCTGGAGGAGGCGCGGGAAGGCCTCCTCTCGTTTCCCGGTGTCGGGCCCAAGGCCGCCGACTGCATCCTGCTCTTCGGGTTCCACCGGTACGAAGCGTTCCCGGTCGATGTCTGGATCCGGCGGATCATGCACCGCCACTACCTGGCACCGCCTCCGGGGATGAAGGCGGCATCAGAGAAGGAGGACAGGAGAATCCGGGAGTTCGGGAGAGAGTATTTCGGGGAGTGGGCCGGCTACGCGCAGGAGTACCTCTTCTGCGCACGGGGGGAGCTGCTGGGGGATGCACCCGGAAAAGGCCACCGCGATGGGAAGTCACGGGAGTGAACCACGCTATCCCCACAGAGAAGTGATGACGGGAGGGGGCTCTGCCCCCTCCCGGAACCCTCCCCCGGTGAGAATAGTCCCTTCCTTCCTTACAGCGCCATTGTCTGAGAAAACCGAAGATCACCCCGTCCTCCCCAGGGGGGCGCCCACGCGGCGGGGGGGACGAGAGTCCCCCCTGGAGCGTCTCACCGGACGTCGTATCCTGAGGCCTCATGAACCACAGTGCGGATCAGGATCGGGGGACGCTCTCGTGGTCTGCCGCCCCCTGCCGCTGTGGCACCCCCGAGTGAGGATAGGGGGGGCCGTGGTACACCGGAATACGGAACGATCCATCCCGTCACGGGAAATAGAGAAGGGGGGCCACGGCGCCCTCACGTGCCCTGCTCCCATCCCTCCAGGTAGCGGGCCTGCTCGTCCGTGAGCCGGTCGATGGAGAGGCCCAGGGACGTGAGCTTCCGGTGCGCCACCTCCTCGTCGATGACTGCAGGCACGTCGTGCACGCCGGGGGAGAGATTCTTCCCTTCCCTGGCAATATAGCGGGCGGAGAGGGCCTGCAGGGAGAAGGAGAGGTCCATCACCTCCACCGGGTGGCCCATCCCCTTGGGCGTGGCCAGGTTCACGAGCCTCCCCTCGGCCAGCAGGTGGAGGGGCTTCCCGTCGATGACATACGTATCGATCCCGTCGCGGTGCTCCACGCCCTCCGCGTGCTTCTCCAGCCAGGGGATGTCGATCTCGACGTTGAAGTGGCCCGCGTTGGCGAGGATGGCACCGGCCTTCATCTGCCGGAAGTGGCGGCCGGTGATGACGGATGTGTTCCCCGTGGTGGTGACAAAGATCTCCCCTTCTTTCGCTGCCCGTTCCATCTTCATCACCTGCATGCCGTCCATGTGGGCCTGCAGGGCCGAGCGGGGATCCACCTCCGTGACCATCACCCGGGCCCCCAGGGCAGCAGCCTTCCGGGCCAGGCC
>JAJRCY010000164.1 GCA_028678715.1 Methanomicrobiales archaeon
CAGACGTAGCCCTCGGGGGCGATCCGGTTCCCGAAATAAAAGACCGTCAGATGGGGGTCAATGTCGATATCGGTGAGCACATACTGGGCACAGGACATCAGCTCCCGCATCGGTACCGTGGTATCAAGGCCGCACCACCGGGCAAACTTGGACTCGATGCCGTCCGCGGCAATGACGAGGTCAGCCGTCACCTTCCGGTCTTCCCCGCAGAAGGCCACCGTGGCTCCCCTGACCCTGCCGTCGTCGAGGATCGGTGCCACGGCCCGGGTTTTCACAAAGACGTCCGCACCCGCCCCTGCCGCCTGCCAGACCAGCTCCCTGTCAAAGATCTTCCGGTCCAGGATGTAGCCCACCTTGGATCCCGCCATCTTCTGTTCGACGGTCATGGAAGTGCCGTCCGGCGCTACAATCTTGGCGCCGTGAACCTCGGCGGAGATCCACCGGTCATCCGGCTCAATAAACTCCTTCAGCGCCTCCTTGCCGATCCCCTCCGCGCACCGGACCGGTACCCCGATGGCAGGCCGCTTCTCGATCAGGCAGGCGGAGAGCCCCTTCTCGGCGGCGGTACGGGCAGCGATGGCACCCCCGGGCCCGCCCCCGATGACCAGCACGTCATACTTCCGCTTCATCCGCCACCTCCAGGGCACCGAGGGGGCAGATCCTGGTGCAGATGCGGCAGGCGGTGCAGTGGTCATCGACACTCAGGTAGGCATCGATCAGCTCGAGGGCGCCTTCCGGACAGACAGAGACGCACGCACCGCAGTATCCGCAGATATCCCGGTGAATCACCAGCATGGTTGATCACTATTCGCGATGCTGTCCAATAATTGTTCCCAGTAACGACGCCCTACGCGCAACCCGCATCTTTGGCAGGGGCCCGGTCCGCGGAGACACACCCGGGGGCGGTTCCCGTTCAGGCGTGCTTGCGGAGGTACTCGCGGATCTTGGAGGACTCGATCCAGCCCCGGTCCAGCTGGGTGATGATCCGGTCAATGATCCGGGCCTGGTGGATGATCTTATCGGAGGTGGGACCCGCGTCCAGGTCCGCGATCCCGACGATGACGGCAAGGGGGTTCCGTATGTGGTCGCCGAGGATCGCCAGCTGCTCGATGTTCTTTTCGATCTGCGCAAAGGCCTTCCGCTCGATCTCCTCCCTCACCTTCTTTTCGGTGATATCCCTCCCCACGGACTGGTATTCCCGCAGGGTCCTGTCAGGGGAAAAGATCGCCCGGTCGAACCACTGCTGCCACCGGATCTCGCCTGTCGGGAGCCGGATCCGGTGCTCGTTCTGGGCAGAGGGACTCTCCGGGATGAGGGTGGCAAAGTGGGCCTTCACCTGCTCACGGTCCTCGGGAAGGATCTCGGGGCGGAACCTCCGGCCCACCACCCGGTCGCGCGTCCTGCCGAAGTAGTGCAGGTAGGCTTCGTTGGCGAAGAGCACCGTGCCATCGGGCCTGAACCGGACGATCATCTCGGTCTGCACCTCCACGACAGCCCGGTACTGGGCTTCGCTCTTCTCCAGGGCCTCGTGCTCCCGCACCCGGTCGGTGACGTCCATCACGGAGCAGGAGTAGAGGCCCTCGGGGAGTTTCACACCCGAGACGGAGACGTGGCGGGGAGCGCCGTCCCGCGTACGGAACGTGGTCTCGACGGCGTTCACGCAGTGCAGGGCCTCCATGCGGCCGATGAATGCGGCATATGCCAGGGGATCCTGCCAGAGGGCGGAGAAGGAAATACCCCTCAGATCTTCGGGTGCAGCCGACGAGAAAGAAGCGCCCCTTGCGTTCACCGCCACGATGGAGCCCGGGTTGGGAGAGACGAGGAAGATACCCTGCCCCGAGTGGTCAAAGATCGCCCGGTACAGCCCTTCATGGTGACGCAGGCGTGACGAAAGGAATGCCACGACGACACCGATGGCCACGAAAAAGAAGAAGAGGGTGGTGGCGCTGCCGATGGTTACCGTGTCGGGGTAGGTGAAGAGGTACACGAGTGCCAGGTAGCTCCCCGCGAGGAAGACCGAAAAGTACACTCCCTTCCTGGGGTAAGCGTAGGAGACGAGGATGATGGGGATGTAGTACAGGTGGGGGAAGATCCCCGTGATCCCGTGGGAGAGGCAGAAGAGGGTGATGACCAGCGGGATCACGGCAGAGGCAAGGATCAGGTACAGGGAGGCGAGGCGGTTGCTGACCGGATCCTCTCCTTCCGATGGGGCTGGCGTCATGATCCTTATAGAGATTAATTTCCGTTATAGTACTTAATCCATTCTATCCAGTTCCCACATAGGAAATAACTGGATTTGATTAATTTAGAATATAATGCTCTATAATATGGAAAAAATAGTAAATTATTAGTTTTTTACTTTTCGACCCATCGCGGGGCCGGATACCCGTGGGGGGATCTGGCGGGTGCGGATCCCCCCCTGCAGATAAAAGGCGTTCCGGAGTGGCGAGTGGACAGCCGTACGGAGGTCTCCCCCTGTCGTATCCCTGCCTCCACCTCGGCCGGTATAAACTATTTATCCCCCGGAACCCCAGAGTATGCAGACAACTGGAGGGGATTGTTCCTTGCCCAACGAGATACCTGTTCCTGACGGCCGGGTTGCCCGGCGCATGCTGCATTTCTTCTGGCTCACGGACCATTCGGCATCCATGGGCGGAAAGAAGATCGCCACGCTGAACCAGGCGATACGGGAATCCATCCCCCTGATCAAGAACGCCGTCTCAGCCCACCCGCAGGTGCAGGTGATGATGCGTGCCATCCGGTTCTCGGATGAGGCGGCCTGGCACATCGGCCCGGACCCGGTCACTCTCGAGCAGTTCTTCTGGCCGGAGCTCTCCTCCGACGGTCTGACCTCCACCGCAAAGGCCATCCGGCTTCTCTCCACCGAGCTCTCGGTGGAGAAGATGCCGAGGAGGGGCCTTCCACCGGTCTGCATCCTGATCTCGGACGGCTACTGCACCGACCCCGAGGAGGAGTACACGAAGGCCATCACGGACCTGAACCGGATCCCCTGGGGGCTGAAATCCATCCGCCTGGCCATCGCCATCGGCGAGGATGCGGACTACAACGAGGCCGAGCTCCTGAAGTTCGTGAACCAGGAGAAGGTAGGCCTCCTCAAAGCCCACAATCCCGAGGATCTGCTGAACTTCATCAAGTGGGCGTCCACCGAGGCCACGCTCAGTTCCTCCCGGTCCAAGAGCAAGGATCTTTCGGACGAGGGCACCAAC
>JAJRCY010000165.1 GCA_028678715.1 Methanomicrobiales archaeon
GAGCTCGAATCCTACTCCGCCATTCCCCTCCCGGGGGTTGAGCGGTACTGCGACCAGGTGGTGAGGGAGTTTTGGGAGATGCGGGAGAAATACGGGATCGATGCCCCGAACTACGGGAAGCCGCTGGAGCCCCAGCACCCGCGGATCCTGGACCGGTTGATAAAAAATATCCAGGTGCTCCGGAAGGAACCGTCGGTGAAGGAGCAGGGTGCCTCCTATCCTCTCAGGGAGTACCCCGTGCTCTCGCGGCTGGGGCGGTTTGAACAGGAGATCCATGCCTTCGGGGAGACGTTCCTCAGGGAGGAGACCGGGGACTCCCCCCGCCCGGAGCAGGGAGGGGGAGATGCCCGGGCCGGAACCTGATGCCGGTGCAGGATTCTCCGTTCCCGGCATCTCCGGAGCACCCTGATGTCCCCGAGGTATCCCGGATCTCCCCCGCCGCGCACACCACCCAGGCGCACGGCAGTGAGGGACCCGGACCGGTGCGAGCACTGCGAGATCTGCGAGACCCTGGTCCCCTGCGCACGGGCAGAGTCCCGCAGGGTTGAGGACTGCACCGGCTGCGGGGCCTGCGCAGCAGCCTGCCCGGAGGAGGCGATCCGGATGGAGATGACGGAGCAGCGGGGAACGGCTCCCCTCACCGTCAACGGAGAGCCGGTGGAGGTTCCTGTCGGGGTCACCGTGCAGCAGGCACTGGAGTCCCTGGGTCACACCTTCGGCAGGTTCCCTGGCGACGGGGACCACTTCGCCCCCTGCGGCACGGGAGGGTGCTTCGCCTGTGCGGTGGTGATCGGCGGGGTTCTCCAGCGGTCCTGCGTGACACCGGTGCGGGAAGGCATGGAGATCCGGACGGAAATCCCGCAGGGGACCGTCCCGCTGCGTGCCGTCACCGGCTGGACCGGCCACGGGGTTGGCGGCGTGGGGACCCCCTGGCAGCTGCAGGGGAGCCGCCCGCTGATTGAAGCGGCGGTCTTTGCCTGCGGGTGCAACCTCCGGTGTCCCCAGTGCCAGAACTGGACGGTGACGTATCGCGGAAACGAACGGCCCGAGACACCCCGTGAGGCAGCGGTGAGGATGACCATGGAGCGAAGACGGCTGGGGGTCAGCCGCATGGCCATCTCCGGCGGCGAGTGCACCCTGAACCGGCCCTGGCTCACCCGGTACCTCCAGGAGCTGGTTCAGCTCAACCCGGATCCCGCTGCCCGTCTCCATGTGGATACCAATGCCACCATCCTCACACCTGACTATGTGGACGATCTTGTTGCCGCCGGCATGACGGACATCGGTCCCGACCTGAAAGGATACCGGCCGGAGACCTTCATGGCGATCACCGGTGTCGCTGATCCCGACCTTGCGGCGCGATACCTCCGCACATCCTGGGAAGCGGTCCGGTACCTGGCGGACCGGTACAGCGGGCAGATCTTCCTTGGGGTGGGGATCCCGTACCACCCCCTCCTGATCTCCCGGGAGGAGATTGCTCTCGCGGGGGATGCCCTCTGCCGGATTGATCCCGCCATCCAGGTCACGGTACTGGACTACCGGCCTGCCTTCCGGCGGCGGGATCTCCCGAGGCCCGGCGTGCAGGAGATGGAGGAGATCCGAAGGCTGCTCACCGGGACGGGGCTCCGGACGGTGATCTGCCAGACCGCACATGGCCCCGTGGGCCCGTGAGCTGCACCTGCACCATGGAGGGAGTCACCGGGAGAGGGGAAGGGGGTTCCCCTCGATCCCCGCCCCCCGGAAGATAACCCCTTCGGGAGGGAGATCTTCTCCCTCCGGAGCTCTGTCTCCCCAGAGAGGGTGGTGGTGCCGGGTTGGGGGAAGGTGACGGATATGTCACCATCCCCAAAGTTTTTCTCATTCCCTGCTCCATCCGCATCCGGTATGGTACAGACCCCCACCATCTTCATCGCCACATCCCGAAACCGCCGTGTGGATCTCCCCCGCATTCTGGAAGCGGCGGATCTCACCTCCGTATCGGGCAGGTCCGTGGCCATCAAGGCGAACTACAACAGCGCTGACCCTTTCCCCGCGTCCACCCACCCGGACACCCTGGCAGCTCTCGTCCGGGCGGTGCAGGCTGCGGGAGCGGAGGCCGTGGCCCTTGTGGAGCGGAGCGGGATGGGCTCCACCCGGCGGGTACTTTCGGAGCGCGGTGTCGTTCGCCTTGCCGAGGAGCTGGGCTTCCGGGTGGCAGTGCTGGATGAGGCCGGGCGTGAGGGGTGGGCGAAGGTCGAGGAGCCCGGCCTCCACTGGGAGCATGGCTTCTGGATCTCGCGGGAGATCGTGACGGCGGATCGCGTGATCCAGACCTGCTGCTGCAAGACCCACCGGTACGGGGGGCACTTCACCCTCTCCTTGAAAAACTCGGTCGGGCTGGTGGCCCGGAGGGTACCGGGGGACCCCCATGACTACATGCAGGAACTCCATGCATCCCCCCACCAGCGGAAGATGATCGCGGAGATCAACCGGTTCTATCCCGTCGATCTGGTGGTCCTGGACGCAACCGAGGGGTTTACGTCAGGGGGACCCGACCGGGGCCGCCTGGTCACACCCGGGGTCATTCTGGCAGGAACCGACCGGGTGGCCATCGACTGCGCGGGTGTGGCGCTGCTCCGGAGCTTTGGATCCACACCCGACGTGATGCACGGCCGCATCCCGGACCTGGAGCAGATTTCCCGGGCCGCGGAACTGGGGGTGGGAACAGCGGACCCGTCCCGGATCCGGCTGGAACCGCTGGACGAGGCGTCCGGGGGGGTGGCCGACGAGATCCGTGAGCGGATGAATTCGGACGGGAGTACAGAGGGGACCGCCCCGCGCTGACACCCCAGGGAGGGGCGGGGGGCGGGTCAGGGAAAGGGTCCAGGGGAGAGAGGCCAGGTCTCCGCCGCTCCGCAATCCTTTTCACCCGGGAAGGGGATGGACGGATCGGGAGGTGGAAACAGATGTGCGGGGGAGGAGGGCCCCTCTTCCTGGAACTGGAAGAGGTACCGTGGAAGAAGTACCAGTGCCACGCCTGCGGCCGGATCTTCCGGAGCATGGGGCGCAGCCCGCGCTGCCCGGACTGTGGTTCCCGGGAACTCGGGGAGATCTGAGGGGACTTTTCAAAGCATAAGAATGATCGGGTAACCGGAGAAGCGGATATCCTCAGGGAGTGGGACCGGGTGGGGGCTCTGCCCCCTC
>JAJRCY010000166.1 GCA_028678715.1 Methanomicrobiales archaeon
ATCCAATCCCGTCGTCACCCGTGGTAGTGGTCAGGTCTATGTTCAGGTTCTCCTCGTAGATGGCACCGAGTTCAAGGGCAGGGGGTCTCGTCTGCACGTAGGTCCCGATGTTCACCTGGGTCATCCGGAAGGTGACCGTCTCACCCCTCACGGGATTCCCCTTCACGTCCACCACCCTGGCCTTCACGTTCGAGATGATGGCATCATTCCAGTCCCGGCTGGCCATGGACTGGGGGTTTGCCGTGAGGAGCATGGCGACCGCGGCGCCGCTCACAAATTCCAGCGTCTGGCTTGCGGTGACGATCTCGTTGTCGACGGCCATGGCAGTGACGGTGATGAGCCCGACGGTATGCTTGGGCCCGTACTCGAACTGCACGATCCCGTCCGAGTTGGTGGTCTTCTGCACGGTCCCTTCCCCGGGGACAGAGGTGGAGAAGTCGATCTTCCGGTTGCCGGCAGGGTTCCCGAACCGGTCATAGAGATAATAGGTGAGCAGGAACTTGCTGGAGCCGTCCGCGATGACCGCGGGATAGGGGAGGCCATCCGGCACCACATGCTGCCGGATCGAAACAGGGAATCCATCAGGGATACCGGTGATGGGGAGGGTGAGGAGGGGGACGGGGGCCGGGCCTTCCACGACCACATAGTTGGTACCCACCCGGTCCACCCGGAAGGAGACGGCGGCCATCCCGCTCTCGTTGCACGGAACCGTGAGGGTATCGACAAAGGAGGTTCCGTCCCAGAGGGCGGGTTCGGGGGAGGTGCTGGAGTACTTCAGCTGCTCCGTGGCCCTCCGGTTGTCACACGGGTTGCCTGAGACGTCTCTCAGGATCCCTACGATCGTGACCGTGGAGCCCACCGTAATCTCTCCCGGGTACTGGGCAACGATGTTGAACGGGGTGGAATGATCTATCTTCTGCTGGTACGTGTCCTGGATGGTGAACAGCTGGTCGTTCTCCGTCCGCTGTGCCATGACCGTCAGCAGAGCGGTGCCGCTGACGGTGGTCCTGTCGACCATGGATGTGGCCGTTCCATCCGGGCCGGAGACCACGGACTGCGTGGTCATCCTCCATGGATCCTGGATCTGGAAGGTCACCTTGGCCCCGGCCACCGGGGAATTCCCTGCATCCCGCACCGTCACCGTGACGGGGGAGGTGTCCAGATTGTCAGCGACCATCCAGTTGTCACCGGTGATGGTCATATGGTCAGGGATCGCTGCCCCCGCGCAGCTCACGAGGAGGAGCATCCCGACCAAGAAAATGCCTGCTCCTGATACCCTCATCCTTCTCACCGTAACCACTATCTTCCCATTAAAACTATATAAGTATTTCCTTCTACAGGAAATGGATTAAATCAGTTATCTAACGATTTTAATGATTCTTAGTGGTTTTTTAGATTAGCCAACCAGAGATATGAAATATAGGGAGACACATATATTTATATATCGAACCGGGAGGAGAAAATGGCTGTCCGGAAAGGCGGAACCGCCCCCCTGAGGATTCATGCCGGGGAAAGAGGAGCCAATGGGGGGAGGGAGATCATCTTCTCCGGAAGATCCTGCTCCGTCTCCGGTCCCGCTGCAGGCGACGGATACCGATGGCCGCCAGGATCAGTATCACCCCGGCCGTGACCGCGATCAGCAGGGTGTAATCCGGATTCCTGATGAGGCTGAACTCCACCGGAAAGGTCACCGCTCCCAGAGGAAGAGCCACGTCCCGGGACTCGGCGCCGAACCCGGAGAGCGCCGCCGATATGTTGTAGGTCCGGGAGGTCGTCAGGTTGATGCGGTAGGACCCGTCCTTTCCCGTTCGCCCTGATTCCACCCCGTTGATCCCGATCCTGGCCCCTTCCAGCAGAAGATCGTCCCCTGCTGCATCGCGGACGGTGATCACCACCTCGCCGGGAGCGAAGGGCAGATCCACCACGAGATCAGCCCGGGACCGGTTGATCTCATAGGTTCCCCCGGCAGCGAGGTAGCCTGCCTTCTTCACCACAATGTCATGCCGGCCGTGCTCCACAGAGAGGAGGGATGCCCGGCCATAGGCATCGGTTGCCGCCACGAGCACCCCGTCCACCAGCACGTCGGCACCCTCGACAGGCCGGCGATCTTCATCGAAGGCAGAGAGCGTCACCCGTTCCGTTTCACGGGAGAGGGGTACGGCCAGCACGATGTCACCGGTTGCCAGGTACCGGTCCACGGCATAGGGTGAATATCCCGGCGATTCCACCCGGATCTGGTAGTTCCGCTCCTTCTCCAGGAAGAGCAGCAGCCGCCCCGAGGGATCTGTGTCCCCCCGCAGTACCCCGTCCACCGTGACGGTGGCATTCCCGATGGCAGTGCCGGTGGCAGCGTCCCTGGCCTGGATCACCAGCTGGTCCGACCGGTAGAGCCAGAACTGGACTGAGGTGTCGGCAGTCCCCGTCTCCACGGTGCGGATCAGCGTCTCGTAATGGGGGACCCGCACCTCGACTGAATACTGCCCGTAGGACTTGGCAGTCAGGAGCGCCCGGCCGTTCACGTCGCTCTGGGCTGAAGCAGAGATGTTCTCTCCCGAGAGGGTGACAAGGGCTCCGGAGACCGGCTGGAAGGTGGTGCCGTCAAAGAGGGTGACGGTGAGGGTCAGGTCCTTCCGGGAGAGCATGACCTGGCCGGAGATCCGGTCCGGCTCGATCAGGCTCACCTGGTCCTCGTACCCCACCTTTGTCACCTTCAGGTAAAACGACGCGTTCAGGGCATGGCTGTACGGGAATTCCCCGGAGGCCGTGGTCTTCCCCGCGTAGTCCCCGTTCACGTACACCAGGGCGTCCTGCACAGGGTTCCCGGTCCCTGCATCCAGGACCACCAGGGAGAAGACGGTCCCCTGGGCAATGGAGGGGACCAGGGCGAGGGTGACGAGGAGCACCAGGAGCTGCACCCGCTTCATAGGATTGCGTTCACCTTCCCGCCCCATGATTCCATCGGTTCACACCCAGTGAGTCGAGGGGACCCGGTCCAGAAGCATCCCTTCCACGAGGACCGGCATCAGCTGCCTTCCCACCTCCACCGCTTTCTGGAGCCGCCAGCTCCGGTCGGCAAAGATGGTGAAGATGGGTTCACCCTGGGCGACCCGGCTGCCCTTCTTGGCATGGATGTAGATCCCGGCCCCCC
>JAJRCY010000167.1 GCA_028678715.1 Methanomicrobiales archaeon
TACAACCCGTATCCCGATGGCACCCACTACAAGGGGAACCGTGCAACGGTGAACTCCAACTACGATATGCTGGTCAAGGTCTGGTTCACGTAGACAACCCCCACGAATGCGATAAATCTCACCGGGGATATTCCTCGGCTCAACTGTTCCTTTTTCTCCGTGAAACGACCGATAGTGACGGGTAGACACTGGTGCATCTCACGGGTCACCCTCATCCCGCAGTCGTCACCTCTTTCGGTTCCATGAATTCAAGGTATGAGGGGATCTCTGACCGCCGCCGTGGAGTCATACCGGGGGGATGGGGATAGGGGAGTGAATGCCCGGAACAACCGGGCCCACCCCCCTCCGGGAAACGGGAAAAAAAGCCTCAGGGAGGAGTGGACTCGACGGGATTCGAACCCGTGGCCTTTACGTTGCGAACGTAACGATCTACCCCTGATCTACGAGCCCGCCTGGCGATATGGCATATACTTTTTCTGTCGGGGGGATATAGTTGTTGCTGTCCCGCGGGAAGGGTGAGGGAAGTGCAGGAAAAAGAAAGGATTGGGGATCCCTATTTCTTCATGTGCGTGTAGATGGTGACGACAGCGCCGATGCCGGCAGTGATGGCGCCCGCTACCACTGTCGGGCTGTTCAACGGACTGTCGGATCCAGAGGTGGCGGGGGCTGCCGGGGTCGGGACGGGTGTCGCTGCCATTGTGTCATGGCTCTCCTGCCTGGGCAGGGATCCGAACGCAGAAACCGTCTCGCCGCTGACCACGAAGACGCTGCCGTCATAATCATACCGGCCCTCAATGGTCATCTTCACCGAATGGTATCCGGTGGGGATGCCGGAGAGCTCCAGGGGGGTTACTCCCTTGTAGACCCCGTCAAGGAACACCGTTGCGCCCAGCGGGTTCGAGTTGATGGTGACATTCCCGGTGGGACGCGGTCCCGGGCCCGCGGGGGTGGTGACCTCAGGGGGCGGGGTCGCGGTGATGGTGGGGACGACCTGCTGGGATTCCAGAAGCGCGGTCACGAGCCGGAACATGACAGTGTCTGCTCCGTCCCCACCCAGGTACACGGACGGGGTGGCGAGTGTCCACCCAATGACGTACCCGTTCCCATACTTCCGGTACGCCAGGGCAGGGTCGCCGTTGTCATACTTGAGGACCGTGACCGTCCCTGGCTTGGCCTTTCCCACCAGCCGCTGCGGTACCGGTTCGGTTGCATTGAACCGGTCCGGAAGCCCGGCGAAGACCGCCTGGGAGATGCCGTTGTTGGGATTGGCGATCTCGAGGTAGTCCCCGCTCATGGTCGTTCCCATGGCTGAGAACGGCAGGCTGTCCCCGAACTTACCGGTCGACGGATAGCTGATGACCAGCATTTTCCCCTCCCAGACCGCCGCCTCGATGGCATCGGCAGTGGACGCGCTGAAGGTGTCATCGCTGCCGATGAAGAGGACCTGGATCGATGGATCGGTCACTTTCGACACATTCTGGTCAAACAGCTGGCCGCTCTGTCCCGGGAACGAATACGCCACACTGAACCGATCCGCGTGGAGTTCTGGTCTGAACCCTGTGGTGCTCCCATAGATCGCGATGGATCCTGCAGCCACAGGGGTTATACAGACCAGTGCCACGATCAGGAACAGAGAAAGATATGACGCACGGATTTCTTTCACCATCAAAATGACTCCTGTGCACCGGATATCACGCCGGTGCCTGTCCGCTGTATGGGGGGATACACCCTTTCGCAGTGTACTGGATTTCTGCAGTGGGGATATAGGGTTATCGTCCCGGCACGGGAAAAAGGAGGGCTACGGGGGATATTTTCCCCCTGCCGCGGGAGCCAGACAAAAATTCAGAGGATGATCTCGATATCCAGCTTCTCGGCCAGTTCCTTGTACCGGTTCCGGATCGTGACCTCGGTGACGCCCGCCACCTCGGCCACTTCCCGCTGCGTGCGCCGCTCCCCGCCCAGGATCGAGGAGATGTAGATGGCTGCGGCGGCGACACCGGTGGGGCCCCGGCCGCTGGTCAGCTCCCTCTCCCCTGCCTGGCGCAGGATCTCGACGGCCCGGGACTGCACCTCGCCCTTCAGGTTGAGGCCGGAGCAGAACCGGGGCACGTAGTCGATGGGGGAGGTGGGCAGCAGTTTCAGGCCCAGCTCCCGGGAGATGAACCGGTAGGTGCGGCCGATCTCCTTCCGGGAGACCCGGGAGACCTCGGCGATCTCGTCCAGGGTCCGGGGAACGCTGCACTGCCGGCACGCGGCATAGAGGGCGGCTGCTGCCACGCCTTCAATGGACCGCCCGCGGATCAGGTTCTTGTCCACGGCATCCCGGTACACGACGGCGGCGGTCTCCCTGACGTTCCGGGGCAGCCCCAGGGCCGAGGCCATCCGGTCCAGTTCCGAGAGGGCAAAGGCCAGGTTCCGCTCCGTGGCGTTGGAGACCCGGATCCGCCGCTGCCACTTCCGCAGCCGGTAGAGCTGGGCCCGGTTCTTGGACGAGATGGCCCGGCCGTAAGAGTCCCGGTTCCTCCAGTCGATCATGGTGGAGAGGCCCTTGTCATGGATAGTGAAGGTCATGGGTGCCCCGACCCGGGACCTTTTTATCCGCTGGTCGTTGTCAAAGGCCCGCCACTCGGGGCCCCGGTCAATGAAGTCCTCGTCGATGACCAGGCCGCAGTTCTGGCAGACCAGCTCTGCACGCTCATAGTCGTGGACCAGCTGCCGGCCGCCGCACTCTGGGCAGACGGCCTCGACAACGTCCTGGCCCACCCGCTCGCGTTCCTTCACGAGTTCCTTGGTCCGCTTCCGGAGCGCCTCACGCTCGCTCTGAAGCAGTTTTACCTTTTCTGTCTCCTGCATTGATGGGTTCACCTAATCCCTGGCAAAGATCGTTGTGCCAGTCTCAGGAGTCATTCCGGGATACGAGACCACGGCGGCATAGGGATGCTCCACCTTGCCGAAGATGTCCACGATCCGGCCCAGCGGTATCAGTCGCCGGTCAGTCACCTCGCTGTGGAGACGTGGCAGCTGTGCCGCGTCGCAATGGACAAGGAAGAGACGTCTGCCGGTGTGATGGATCACACGACCTACCAGTCGCACGAATCTGTACCTCGGAACTGTCCTTCTGATA
>JAJRCY010000168.1 GCA_028678715.1 Methanomicrobiales archaeon
CATGTTCATCCCGCTGATCCTCCAGCCGTTCCTCGTCCAGATGATCCATACCTCCCCCCCCACCTCCCTGGCACGGCCGGTGAAGGGCCACCTGGTGATCGCAGGCTTCGGGGCAACCGCACAGGCGCTCCTGAAGAGCCTGATGATCGCCGATATCCCGGTGGTCGTCGTCGAGGAGGACGAGGCGCGGGCGATGGCCATCCACCAGGAATTCACCCCCCGGGTCCACGTGATCTGGGGGCCATCCGGGTCCCATGCCACCTGGGAGCATGCCTGCGTGAAGGACGCCCATACCATCATCGTGAGCAGCGTGGAGCGGCGGGCCGCCGAGATCATCCTGGGGCTCCGGGGCCTGACGCGCAGCACCATCATCGCGGTCGTGGACGACCTTGCCTTTGACCGCTTCCTGCGGTTCGCGGGGGCCGAGTACGTCCTCTCCCCGAAGAACTCCACGGGCAAGATTTTGGCCCGCCACGCGGTGATGCGCCCCGAGGTGGACACGATCTTCGAGGCCATCAGCCTGGACCACATGAAGATGGAGGGGAAGGACGGGAGCGACGGGGCCCTCAAGCTCCTGAAGATCCCCATCACCAAGGAGTCCCGTGCGGTGGGAAAGAGCCTCGCGGATCTTGCCCTCTTCGAGCGGTACGGCGTGGACGTCCTCTTCTTCTGGAAATCCGGGGAGTTCGTGGCCCACCCCCGGGGGGAGGACACGGTGGATGCCTCCACCATGCTCTTCGTGCTGGGGAAGGCCGGATCGGTGGCAGAGATGCTGCAGCGGGAGTTTGCCTCGCCGCAGGTCGGAGGGGCCCTCGCCATCATTGCAGGGTTCGGCGACGTGGGCCGGGCCGCCTACCATGAACTCCAGATGGCCGGTGTCACCTGTGTCGTCGTGGACGAGCGCCAGTACGTCATGAACCAGATCGTCGGGAAAGCCGAGGACGAGATGGTGCTCAGGGAGGCAAGGGTGGATGAGGCACGGTACGTGATCGTGGCCTTAAACGACGACAGCCTGAACATCTTCACCACACTTCTTGCACGGAACCTGAACCCGGATGCCAAGATCCTGGTGCGGGCCAACGAGCCCGGGTCAGTGGACCGCTTGTATCGGGCCGGTGCCGATTACGTGGCGCTCCTCCCCACCATCGGGGGTCAGGTGCTGGCCGGCATCGTGCTGTCCGACACGGTGCGGGTGCTCCTGGACCTTCCCAGCGGGCAGAAGGTGGTGACCCGGCACCTGATGAAGCACGCCCCTGCCACGGTGGGATGGGTGGAGCGGCGGACAGGGGCACGGGTGCTGGGGATTGAGGGGCCGTCCCGGTCCGCGATCCGTCCGGCCCCGGACGTGGTGATCGAGGAGGGGGACGCGGTGATCGCCATGGGTGATACCGAGAAGCTCAGGAAGCTGATCCATCTGATCTGATGAGGGACAATGGAAGAGAGGCGCACGTGGGAGGACCGGGAGATCGGGCGTATTGCCGACATGATCCGGGAGGTACTGGAGGAGAGCGGCGCAGACGGCCTCGTCGTGGGTGTCAGCGGGGGGGTGGATTCGGCGGTCTCCCTGGCACTCTGTGCCCGGGCCGTCGGCCCGGCCCGGGTGCTGGGCCTCCTCCTCCCGTCAGCGGTGACGCGGGACGAGGACATGGAGGATGCCCGGGGCCTCTGCAGGAGCCTCTCCGTCCCGTCGCGGACCGAGGAGATTGAACCGGTGCTCCGCGCCATGGAAAGCCTGCCGGGCCACCGGGACACGCCGTACGTCCGGGGGAACCTGATGGCCCGGATCCGGATGACCCTCCTGTACCGGACGGCCAACCTGGAGCACCGGCTGGTCTGCGGCACCTCCAACCGGAGCGAGTACCTGCTGGGCTACTTCACCAAGTACGGCGATTCCGCCGCGGACCTGCAGCCCATCCTGCACCTGTACAAGGGGGAGGTGTACCGGGTGGCGGCCGCACTGGGAATCCCCGACAGGATCCGGAGCAAGGTACCCTCGGCAGGCCTCTGGGCAGGCCAGAGCGACGAGGGGGAGATCGGTCTCTCCTACTCCGGGATCGACGCGGCCTTTGCATCCCTCGAGGCCCACGGATGGTCAGCCCGGACAGAAGAGGAGGAGAAGGTGCTGGCCCTCATGCGCCGCACGGAGCACAAGCGCCTTCCGGTCCCCTCCCCCGTCAGGGAAGGCTGACGAGCCCGGGGTACTCCTCGGGATAATTCAGGAATCGCAGCGCACCGGCGTTCCCGATCCAGTGGTACAGGGATTCTTTGGGCAGACCGCGGAGGGAGGTGAGGTCCCGTGCCCGGAGGACCCGGAGCGGGGGCGGGTGCCCGTACCGGGGATTCGGTGCGAACCCGCGGCCGGTGAAGGCATAATAGGCAGCCCCCTGCATCCTCTCATAGTCGCCGTAGAGGCTCCGGAAGGCGGTGGAGACCATGTTCACCATGGTGAGGGTCGCTCTGCCCATATTGAGGGTGACGTGTCCGTAGCCGGGCGGCACCACCACCTTCTCGCCGGCCCGGGCCCTGATCGCCACCACATCCGAGGGGCCCGGGTCCTGGAGGAGGAAGCAGGCTGCCCCCCCCAGCACCTCGTAGATCTCGGGATACCTCGTCCCCCGGGGATTCTCCGGGTGGAAGTGCCCCTTGGTCTTCACGAACTCGCCGCAGAGGACCCGGGCGGGAATGACCGTCATGTCGTACCGGAGCCTCTCTTCCCGGAGCCAGGCGGCATCCGCGTCCGACAGGGACAGGTCCCGGTACATGAAATAGAGCGGTTCGCTGCAGGGGCAGTCCGGATCCGCGAGCACCTTCCGCATCTCCTGAACGGTGCGCACCTGGGGTGGGGGGAGCGGTGCCGGCCAGGGTATCATGTCAGAGCCTTGGGCGGGGGAGGTCATTAAGGCAGGGTTTGAGCGATGGGTGAGGGGGAAACCGATGTGCTCCCAATCCTCACCGGGGGAGGGCGACGGGAGGGGGCAGAGCCCCTTCCCGGTCCCACCCCCGTGAGGATAGTCTCTTCCACGGTTTCCTGGGGGGACCGGCTCTTTCGGTCCCGGATGAGAACCCGAGAAGAAGAATGGATGCCGGCCCCTTCAGTAATCCTGGATGTTGCCC
>JAJRCY010000169.1 GCA_028678715.1 Methanomicrobiales archaeon
CCGGCCAGGGGGCGAATGCCACCGGTCCCTCGCCTCCCATGGCCTGCCAGAGATCCTCGCAGGTGTAAGGAATGAAGGGGGCCAGCAGCCGGACCCAGGCGGAACAGAGGTCCCGGACCGCGCTGCCTTTCAGGTTCCCGTCAGGGCTCCGGCGCCGGTACCACTTCAGGTCGGCCTCGATCCCGAACCAGGCCTCCTGCAGGGCCTGGCGAGTCTGGAACCCCCTGAGGGCTTCCGTGGCCCGGGCGATCCGGCCCTGGAGCCGGGAGCGGAGCCAGGCATCGATCCCGTTCCCCTGCCCGGCACCCGATTCCCTGCCATCGTGTACCAGGTTCCAGAACCGCTCGATCTGGCGCCGGGTGGATGCCACCAGCTCGTTGCGCCAGTCGAAGTCCTGCCAGGGCTCTGCGCTCCCGACCAGAAACATCCGCACGGTGTCGGCCCCGAACTCGTCGAGGGCATCCGAGAGAAGGACCACGTTCCCCTTGGAGGAGGACATCTTGGCCCCGTTCAGAAGGCCCATGCCGAAGACCACCATGCCTTTCGGCTGGAGGGCGGGGGGGAAGATGGCCCGGTGGTGGAACAGCTGGAAGGTCAGGTGGTTGGAGATCAGGTCCTTTGCCGAGAACCGGAAGTTGTACGGGTACCAGTACAGGAACTCCTTCCGGAGCCGGTCCAGCGTCTCCCGCGGGACCGTGGTGGGATCCCCCTTCCCCAGGAGGAGGTAGTCAAAGACCTCCGGGGTGAGCTGGTCGGGCGGGATCGCCTTCATGTGGTGGGCGATGGTGTAGTAGGCCATGTAGATGGTGGAGTCTGAGAGGGGTTCCACGATCCATTCGCGGTCCCAGGGGAGCCTGGTGCCCAGCCCCACGCGGCGGGTGCAGGCCCAGTCCTTGAGCCAGTCCACGGTGCGGGAGAACTCGGCCCGGGTCTCAGGGGGGACGAGATCCATCCCCTCCAGCTGGTCGTGGACCTCAGCCTTCCATTCGGGATTGCTGTACTGCAGGAACCACTGGTCGTGCAGGATCCGGACCGTGACCCGTCCCCCGCACCGGCAGACCACCGGCCGGGAATCGAAGTCATACATGGGGACCGACCCGTACTGCTCCTTCATCAGCACCGTCACCTGGTCCCGTGCCTCACGGACGGACTTCCCTCCGAACCGGGGATGCATCCGGCCCCGTGCGAACTCGGCGCTGTACACCTCCTGGGTGATGGACTCCAGGCGCGGGTCGTGCTGGTCCCGGATCCCTGCCCGTTCCACGGCATCCTTTGCCGGGAAGGGGCCGAACCCCTCCACCGAGAGCAGGCTGACGGGCATGATTTCGGCCGCCTGGCCCTTCTCCTGAAGGTCACGGAGGGCGATGTAGTCAAAGGGTGCGTGGGCCGGTACCGACATCACAATCCCGCTGGCCATGTCGGGATCAACAAAGCCTGCCGGGAAGATGGGCACCTGGCCGCAGAGCGGGTGGGAGACGGTCTTCCCGACGAGATCCGATCCCTTCACCTCACCCACCTGTTCGACGGTGTGGTCCTGGTTCCGGAGCTTCTCCGCCGCTTCCCGGGAGAGGATCCACTCCTTCCCGTCCACCCGGGCACGGACATAGGTGACATCCGGGTTCACCCACAGGTTCGTGACACCGTGGATGGTCTCGGGCCGGAGCGTGGCCGTGGGGATGAGCGCCCCGTCATATGAGAACATGACAAGCACAAACCGGATGATCTCGGACCGGTCACCTTCCAGGAGGTCATGGTCCCCTACCGGGTTCTCGCACTGGGGACAGTACTTGACCGGGTGGACCCCCTTCACCACGTATCCCTTGCGGGAGAGGTGCCCGTACTGCCACTCGATGAATTTGCTGTACTGGGGATCCACGGTGATGAACCGCCGGCGCCAGTCGATGGAGAGTCCCAGCCGTCGCATGATCTGCTCGTACTCGCCGGCGAAGTACCGGACAATCACCATCGGGTCCGTGAAGGTGGCCAGCACGTCGGGGGGCACCCGGTAGAGGTCCCGGTAGAGCCAGACCGCCTTCTCGTCTTTTTTTGCGATCCGCCGCGAGATGCCGATGACCGGTGTCCCGGTGACATGGAATCCCATCGGGAAGAGCACCTGCCGGCCCTGCATCCGGTAGAAGCGGGCAATGACGTCCGGCACCGTGTAGGTGCGGCCGTGCCCGACGTGCATGGCACCGCTCGGGTACGGGAACGCCACATTGAGGTAGAATTTCTCCTTTCCCGCGGGATCGGCCTCGAACTCCTTCCCCCACCGTGCCGAGAACCGCTGCTCCAGGCCTGAAAGATCCAGTGCCTTCTCCATCCCGCACCCCTGCATCACACCGGCCGCAGCCGGATGGCTTCTCCGTTCTGGAGCCGGCGGAGCAGCTCCTGGGCAATGGTGCTGGAACGGGCCAGGTGGATCTCCCCCTCGTCGGCCACCGTGGCCGTGAACAGGTACTCCTTCCCGGCAAAGAGGTCCACGATCTTCCCCCGGTGCTCGGGGGCGATGATGGCCAGGTGCTTCCGGTCGGTCTTCACCCGGATGCCCCCCTCCAGCAGGATCTCCTCCTCCTGCGGAGGCTTCTCCAGCTCCGTGCGGGGACGGATGTCGATCCCGACCCCCAGCTTGTTCACGATGCCCGAGACATTCTTCCCTCCCTTGCCGATGGCGGCAGGCACATCCTTGTCATCGATGTACACCACCGCCTTCGTATCGGTGACCATCCGGACATCCACGAAGCCGTCCGTGTATCGCCCCAGTTCCCGCTGGATCTCTTTCTCGGTGAGCTTCCGGGAGATCTTCTCCTCGCCCTTCTGGGGAGGGGCAGGGAGGGCTGCCTCTTCCCCGCGGCGGGCGGGAAGGAGGATCGTTTCCCCGTCGTACCGGAAGATCTCCAGTTCCGTCTCTCCCGTCTCGTGGTTCCGGACCGAGATCACCGGCTTCATGTGGATCTCCCCGCTCATGCCCGAGGGGATCCGGAGGCCGAGATCCAGTTCATAGACCCGGGTGATCTCCCCATCATTCATGAAGAAGATGGTGTGAATCACCTGGGGGAGCACGCTGAAATCCACCCGGGCCAGGAACCGCTGGAGGGCATCCTTCA
>JAJRCY010000170.1 GCA_028678715.1 Methanomicrobiales archaeon
GCTGACAGGTGGTTGTCCGCGAGACCCGAGGCATAGTTCACCGTGTAGTTGCCCTTCGGGAAGGTGATGTGGTAGTCCTCGGAAAAGGTGAAACTGCAGTTCGTGCAGTTCCCTGACAGGGAGACATGATCCACCTTCTTCGGGATTCTCTCTCCCAGCGGGCCAAGATCCCAGAAAAAGTACTCGCCACTGTCCATCACCTGCACGCTGGCATTGAACCCGGCCCGGGAGGGATCCACCCGGAAGGTGGCGTCCAGGGCAGATACCGGGAGGGCCAGGATCACAAGTGCAGCGCAGAGAGCAGGGACTGCATATCGGCATCGATCTCGACAGGGGGAGCGCACTGTTTCACCACGGTCTCCGGGTCCTTCAGCAGGTGGCCGGTGACCACGCAGACCACCCGCTCGTCCCGGTCAATGATCCCTTCCTCGACCATCCTCCGGACACCGGCCACCGATGCCGCGGAAGCGGGTTCAACCCCGATCCCCTCCCGAGAGGCAAGGGCTTTCTGCATGGACAGGATCTCGGCATCTGAGACGGAGACGGCAGTACCACCGGTCTTCCGGATGGCCACGAGCGCCTTCTCCCCGTTCACCGGCGCCCCGATCCGGATGGCGGTTGCCACCGTCTCGGGCGAGGGCTCGGGGATCACGTCGGGAAGCCCTTCTTGGATCGCCCTGACCACCGGCGCGGAACCCGCGGCCTGGACACCGGTCATCTTCGGGAGGGCATCAATGAAGCCCAGGTCCCGCAGCTCGGAGAGGCCCTTGTACACCGCCGAGATGTTCCCGGCGTTCCCCACCGGGAGGACGATCCGGTCCGGGACCGTTCCCAGCTGGTCCAGCACCTCGAATCCGATCGTCTTCTGCCCCTCCAGCCGGTACGGGTTGATGGAGTTCAGCAGGTACAGGCCGTGGGAGAGGCAGAGCTCGTGGACCATCTCCAGCGCACGGTCAAAGTTGCCCCGGATGGCGATGACCCGTGCGCCGTGCAGGAGCGCCTGGGCGACCTTCCCCAGCGCCACCTTGCCGGCAGGGAGGAGCACCACCGACGGTATCCCGGCCTTGGCCGCATACATGGCCAGGCTCGCCGAGGTGTTGCCTGTGGAGGCGCAGGCCACGGTCCGCTTCCCGAGCTGCAGTGCCATGGAGACTCCCACCGTCATGCCCCGGTCCTTGAAGGATCCCGAGGGGTTCATGCCCTCGTGCTTGGCATGGAGGGATCGGAGGCCCATCTCCCTCCCCAGCCTCTCCAGGGAGTACAGGGGGGTTCCCCCCTCCCGGAGCGTCACCGGTGCGCCGGCAACCGGCAGGAGCTCCCGGTAACGCCAGACCGAGAGGGGTCTCTGCTGCCAGTCCTCCCGGGTGACCCTGACCTCCTCCAGGGGATACCTGACCTCCAGGAGATGGCCACAGCGTTCGCAGGTGTAGAGTACCGCATCCGGCGGGTACCTGGCCCCGCAGTGGACGCAGGAGAGATGGTACATGCTGATCAGAGTGTGCGCTCCGGGTTTATAGGTATGCGGGGAGGGGCGATCAGCCTCTGACGCCTGACACCAGGAGGAAGATACCCCAGGCCAGGAGGAGGAAGAGGAGCATTGCCGGGGCCTGGTAGGGCGTCACCCAGCCGGCGTACAGGGGACATGCAAGAATCATCCCGCCCCCGGCGGCCAGAAGAACGATGAAGGCGGTTGGCCGGAGGTCCCAGGCACCGGTCCGGATCGATCCGTGCACGGTGCGCTCGCTCCAGGGATATGCCCACCGGATCCCGGTGACAGTGGAGGAATCCTCCACCAGGTGGAGGAGTGACCCGGCCAGGAGGGCCGAGCCGAATGGCAGCAGGAGATCGCAGGCAGCCCCCCCTGTGAAGAGCAGCAACAGGGCAACGTACGCCGAGGTGAGGAGGGCGGTGAGTGCTGCGCCCAGGAGGGAGTGGAGGAGCCCCCGGTGCGCCAGGCTGCAACGCCTGCCGAAGAGGAGGCGGAGCACCGCCCAGACCGGGTAATAGACCAGGTAGCGGATGAGGTACCCGAAGAAGGGGAGGATCCACCGGCTGAAACCCCTGGCCCTGGTCCCCCTCCCCGGAAGCCCCGGATGGAGGATGGCGGCATCGGCAGCATCCGCGTCCGGCGCCAGGGAACCAATGATCAGGCCCAGGGCCAGCGGGGGGAGCCACCCGGAGGGTATCAGCGGGGAAAGGGGGACGAGAGCGAGTCCGCCCGTGGCGGAGGTGAGCAGCAGGTGGTGAACTCCCTTCACGGGTAGTGGTCCCCTTCCTGCATCAGGCGGTGATAGAGATCCGGACGGAAATCCTTCTGTACCGGGATCCGGTGGCGAACGGCGTCGGCAACGGCGGGATCCACCTCCACCTCCAGGAGTTCATCGCCGGTGCCGGCCCGGGCAATGATCCTGCCGTTCGGGTCAGCGGCAAGCGATCCGCCGCAGTACTCCTCCACGGGAGTCTTTCCCGTGGTGTTGATACCCAGCACGTACCCCTGGATCTCGACGGCCCGGGCGGCGACGAGGGCTTCCCATGCGGGCATCCTGCGGCAGGGCCACGCGGCAGGGACCAGCATGCAGTGGACGCCGGCAAGGGCATAGACCCGGAAAAGGGGGGCAAAGCGGAGGTCATAGCAGATGGCGATCCCGCACCGGCACGTGCCGACTGAAAAAGTGGCGATCTGGTCGCCGGGGCTGAAGTGGAGATGCTCCCCCCCCGGGGTGAAGAGGTGCGTCTTTGCATACGTGGCCAGGACCTGGCCCTGCGGCCCGATGGCCAGGCACGTATTCCGGGGCTTCGGTGACCACCGCTCCGCGACGGCCCCCAGCAGGTGGATCCCGGAGGCCGCGGCCATCTCCTGCATTTCCTGTACCAGGGGACCACCCGGGCCCTCGGCATGCCGGGGCGCCCCGGGGGACCAGCCGGTCAGGAACTGCTCCGGGAAGCAGATGAGGTCCGCGCCCCGGCTGGCGGCTTCCTCCACCTGTGCCCGGGCTCGCCGGAGGTTCTCCCGGGAGTCCTCCCATATGCTCCGGAACTGGGCGATACAGGCCTTCATCGGGGCCTTCCCCGGTTTTCTTCTGCGTCAAGCCCCGTGACAAC
>JAJRCY010000171.1 GCA_028678715.1 Methanomicrobiales archaeon
GCCTTATACAGGGCCCGGGAGTAGAAGATGCCCCCCCAGCTGGCAGAGATGACCCGGACCGGCGTGCCCCTCTTCTTCTCGGCCACCGCGTAGTTGATGGCCTCGATGGCATCGCTCGTGTAGCCGGATCCCGAGGAGTCCAGGAACTTCAGGGCCATGATCGTCACGCCCTCGCCGACACCTGCGATACCGATCCCGTTGTTTGTCTCAGCAGCGATGATCCCGGCGCAGTGGGTGCCATGGCCGTTGTCGTCCATGGGGTCCCCGGACCGGGTGATGGTGTTGACCCCGTGGATATCGTCGACGTAGCCATTATGGTCATCATCTTTATCGTTGCCCGGAATCTCATCAGGATTGGTCCACATCTGATGGAGGAGGTCCTGATGGGTGTGGTCGACGCCCGTATCGATGACGGCCACCACCACCGGTGAGAGGGGAGTGGTCTTCTCCCAGGCCTCCGGCGCATCGATGTCCGCATCGTCGGTCCCGCCGTTCTGGCCGGTATTGTCCAAGGCCCACTGATAGGGCAACCACGGATCGTTGGGCGCATCCGCAATCCGTAGCATGTAGTCGGGTTCCACGTATTCCACGGAGGGGAGCCGCTGGAGCCGCTCAAGGGCCTGTTCCCCGGCCGCACGCGGGGTGATGCGGATCCGGTACACCCCGACCTCCCGATATTCGCTCTCCAGCGAGATGCCGAGCCGCCGGATATCCTCCCTGGCCCGGATGGGATCCGCTGCCGCCTTGAACTTCACCAGGTATACCCCCTGCGCCGCTGTTCCGGGCCGGGGATGCGCCATGGCCGGGGCCACCGGCTCGCCCCCTGTATCGACCGCGGGGGTTCCGGCACCTGCCATCACCGGCATGGCAACCAGGAAGAGGATCAGCACCCACGCGCCATAGTGAGAGAAAGAGGTCATCGATGTCACCTTACGCCACAATCCCTGCGGGGGAGAGATAAAGGTTCCCCGTCTCCCTGCCATCTTCTGCCCACGGGTCTCCTCCCCATCTGCTCCATTCATAAGGAAGAGCACCTACCTGTAGAGTGACATTCACGGAGCCGTAGAACGTGCAGGAGACAACGAAGCGGGCGCGATGGGTCTGCCTGGAGTGCGCCTACATCTACGACCCGGCAAAGGGCGACAAGAAGAACGGGATCCCGGCCGGTGTGCCATTCGACGAGCTCCCCCAGACCTGGCGGTGCCCGGAGTGCAACCTGTCCATCGAAAAACGGGGGGTCTTCAAGCGGCTGAAGGACTGACCGGCCGGGGCGCCCTCTTTTCCGAATTTTCCCAGTTTTACCGTTCAACCATCCTGTTCAATGTCAGACGGGGCCCACCACCCACTGACGACGGGCTACCGGGACACATGAGGAACCCATTCCTTTTCTGGGATTGAAGCGGGAGGGGGCAAGCCCCCTCCCGGTCCCTCCCCCGTGAGGATAGCCATCTGTTCGGAAACCGGTTCAGGACGGAATCTCCGTTTCCCGGAAAACCACCGGGGGGTGCTGCATGTGGGCGGGATACCAGCGGGAGGGGGAGACGCCCTCCCGGACCCTCCCCCGTGAGGATAGACGACCGTTCGGTGTTATTCCAGGATCGATCCGCATTTCAGAGACAACCGGCGGGGGGGTGCCCACGCGGCGGGGGCGGTGAGCCCCCGAGAGCGTCCCGGCAGTACCAATCAATTCGCTCTGTCCTTCTGTTCCAATCCCCAGGAACCGGTGGGGGATGGGATAACCTCGGCTTTATAAGAAGAGCCGGCAACCTGAGGAGCGATGGTCTCGCCGTTCTCCCGCATCCGGGTCTACCTCCTGATCCTGGGACTGGTGATCGCAGGAGGGACTGCAGGCATCATGCTCCTGGAAGGGCTCGGCCCTGCCGAGGCCCTCTACTTTGTCATCGTCACGATCGCCACTGTCGGCTACGGCGACATCACGCCCCTGACCACGGCAGGGAAGCTCTTTACCGTGGCCCTGATCCTGGCCGGCGTGGGCTTCTTCGTGGGGGTCTTTGCCAATGTCATCGAGACGATGCTGGAGCGGGCGGAACGGCGCGAGCGCGTCAGGAAGATACACATGCTCATCGGGGTCTTCTTCTCCGAGGCGGGAACCGATCTCTTGGGCAGGATCGCCCGTCTCGATCCCTTAGCGCCGGAGATTCGGAAGGACCTGGTGGTTTCCACGGCGTGGACACCGGAGGATTTCAAACGGCTCCGGAAGCGGCTTACCACCCATCGGTTCCGGGTGGACGGAGATCGGGTGGACCTGGACTCATGGAGGACGTATCTCCGGGAACGCCGTGCCCTTTTCATCACGCTCCTGGAGAACCCGGTCCTCTTCGAGCACGAGACCTTCACCGACCTCCTCCAGGCGTTCTTCCATCTCACCGATGAACTGCTCCACCGGGGTGACCTCTCCCTGATCCCGGCCGCGGACCGGGCCCACCTGGTGAGTGACCTGGAACGGGGCTACGCCCTGCTGGTGCAGGAGTGGGTGGCGTACATGGCGTGGCTGAAGGAGCACTACCCGTACCTTTTCTCCCTCGCGATGCGGACCAACCCCTTCGACGAAGCGGCGTCCGTGATCGTGAAGGGCTGAGGGAGAGGAGGATCCGACTCTTCCCGGGAGAGGAGAGAAGAAGGAGGCCCTTCCGGCTGCACACTGCAGGGACCGACCCATCCTCAGGGTCGCCCCTTCAGGGTGCGGACTTCCACCGCTGCCGGGAGATACGGTAGATGATATCATTTCCCTGCTGGTCCCCTTCGATCATCCCACGACCGCACCATAGATGAGCCAGGAGAGCGTGCAGAAGAGCACGATCAGGAGCATGTAGACAATGGTCTGCTTCGTTCCCATGAACTTCCGGACGACGAGGATGCTGGGGAGTGAGATGACCGGGTCGGCGAGAACATACGCGAGCAATGGCCCCCTTGCCATGCCCAGATCCAGGAACATCTTCGCCATGGGGACCTCCACCAGGGTGGGGAAGTACATGAACACACCGAAGAGGACTGCACTGAGGTTCGCCGAGACCGTGTTTGACCCAAGGTACATTCCAAGAATACGTTCCGGGAGGAGTGCGCTGAGCACTCCGGCGATA
>JAJRCY010000172.1 GCA_028678715.1 Methanomicrobiales archaeon
AGCCGCCGGAACCGGAGGGTCTGGACCGGTTCGTGAACCGGATCATCTGCGGGGATGCAGGGGAGGTCCTCTCGGCCCTCCCGTCGGAATCCGTGGACCTGGTCATCACCTCCCCGCCCTATAACTTCGGCCATGCCTACGCGGGGGACCCCCACGATGACACCCGGGACTGGAACGTCTATTTCCAGAGGCTCGGCGCCGTCTGGGGTGAGTGCGCCCGGCTCCTGAAGCCCGGGGGCAGGATTGCGGTGAACGTCCAGCCGCTCTTCTCCGACTACATCCCCACCCACCACATCATCTCCCGTCAGCTCTCGGACCTGGGCCTTCTCTGGAAGGCGGAGGTCCTCTGGGAGAAGCACAACTACAATGCCAAGTACACGGCCTGGGGCTCCTGGAAGTCCCCCTCCATGCCCTACCTGAAGTACACCTGGGAGTTCATCGAGATCTTTGACAAGGAGACCCACAGGAAGGCCGGCCGCAGGGAGGACATCGACATCACGGTGGAGGAGTTCAAGGAGTGGGTGATGGCCCGCTGGACCTTCCCGCCGGAGCACCGGATGAAGGACTACGGCCACCCCGCCATGTTCCCCGAGGAGCTCCCCCGGCGGCTGATGAAACTCTTCTCCTACCGGGGCGACCTGGTGCTGGACCCCTTCAACGGCACCGGCACCACCACCCGGGTGGCCCGGGCCCTGGGCCGGCGGTTCATCGGCGTCGAGGTCTCCCCCGCGTACTGCGGGAAGGCGTGGGAGCGGACCTGGGAACCCCCGGAGGACCGGAAAGCAGCACCCCCGATGATCCGGTGGGAGTGAATCCCGCAGGACCGGGTCCGGCCTGGCTATCGTCTTGGGGGTGGGACCGGGAGGGGGTCTCCCCGTCCCGCCCCGGCCGGCAGAATGGTCATGGAACAAGGAGTGAACGGTTTTTTTTTCAAAGGGATACTGACAACCGGTGGGACGCTCTCGGGGGCTCACTGCCCCCGCCGCGTGGGCACCCCCCGCCGGTTTTCCCCGGGATGGAGATCCATCACCCGGAATGAACCGACCGACCGAATATCCTTTCGGGGGTGAGACCGGGAGGGGGTCTCCCCCCTCCCGCAACACTCCCTCCATAAGTCCGCCCTTTTTCCCACCGGATCAGGTTCCATGGGTTCTATCCGGATTGGCGGCCTCTCTCGGGGATCAACCGACTGATAACTATTAAATCTCCCGCCACCCATGGTAATTGATCCAAGAATGGTCTGTACAGTCATTGTCGGCGGTTTTTTTGGGGATGAAGGGAAGGGCAAGATCGTGGCCCACATCGCGCACCGCGACCGGCCGGCGATCATCTCCCGGGGGGGCGTGGGGCCCAATGCCGGGCACACGGTGAAGATCGGCGAGAAGTCCTACGGGATCCGGATGGTCCCCTCCGGTTTCGTGTACTCGGACGCGCTTCTCTGCATCGGGAGCGGGGTGCTCGTCGATCCCCGGGTCTTTTTAAAGGAGCTGGATCTCCTGGATGTCCGGGGCAGGACCTTCATGGACCTCCGCTGCGGCATCATCGACGAGGCCCACATCCAGCGGGACCGGGGTTCGGAGCACCTGGCCAAGAAGATCGGTTCCACCGGTACCGGCTGTGGCCCTGCCAACGCCGACCGGGTGCTGCGGGTGGGAAGGCAGGCCAAGGATGTGCCGGAGCTGGCCGAGTTCACCATGGACGTGGCCGAGGAGATCAACGAGACCCTGGACGACGGGGAGTCCGTGATCCTCGAGGGAACGCAGGGATTCGGCATCTCCCTCTACTTCGGCACCTATCCCTTTGTCACGAGCAAGGACACCTCTGCCTCCCAGATTGCTGCCGACAACGGAGTGGGTCCCACGCGGATTGACGAGGTGATCGTGGTCTTCAAGGCGTACCCCACCCGGGTGGGCGAGGGACCGTTCACCACAGAGATGACCCCCGAAGAGGCCCACGAGCTGGGGATCGAGGAGTTCGGGACCGTCACCCACCGTCCCCGCCGGATCGGGGAATGGGACGGGAAGATGGCCCGCTACTCGGCCATGGTGAACGGGGCCACCCAGGCCGCCATCACCGGGATCGACCGGGTGGATCCGGCCTGCGCCGGGGTGACGGACTACCGGAAGCTGACCGCTTCCGCCAGGGACTTTGTCAGGAAAGCCGAGGAGGACATCGGGATTCCGGTCACGCTCATCTCCACGGGGCCCGAGCTCTCGCAGATCATTGACATGAGGAAGGAGCGATGAGGCGACGGCTCCTTCCCATTCTCTGCTGTCCCTCCTGCAAGGGGGACCTGGAGCTGCAGGTGGCCGAAGAGACGACGGAGGAGATTCTAGAGGGGGCGCTGCGCTGCGGCCGGTGCCAGGTCGATTACCCGATCCACGAAGGGATCCCGGACCTCCTGCGACGGGGTTCCGGGCCGGAGTAACGAGGATCTGATGGCGTCCACCGAGATCCACCTGAACCGGAGGGGGATCAACTCCATCGAGGCGCCCCCCGCAGCGGAGGTCCCGGCAGGGAAGAGTCTGGTCCTCGTGCTCGTCAACCACGGCCATCCCCTCCACCTCTCAGTCTCGGCATCCAACGCCGCCCGGTTCACCCCCTTCATGCAACAGAACCTCTTTGTCCAGGGGGAGGGCTCCCTCTCGATCCCGGTGAAGGGGGACGCCCCCGCCGGCACCTTTGACCTTGAGGTGATGACCGGCTACGGCATGAGGAAGGTGGTCCTCCAGGTCACGGTCATTCCCGCCGCTCTCGTTAAGGCTCCGGAGGAGAAGGCCCCGCCGCCGGCTCCCGTGCGGAGTCCCCTCGCCCTGCACCGGGCGGCCCCTCCCCTCCTCGCTGCCGGCGTGCTCCTCTATGCCGCATGGTGGATCCTGAAGAAACCGGAAACACTGAGCGTTCTCTCGTTCCTGGCCCTCCTCTCGGCGGCGATCCTGGCATGGCGGCGGCCCCCCTCGTCCTGATCGGGGCCCTTGCGGTAGACCGGGCCATCGGCGATCCCCCGTCCCCCTTTCACCCGGTGGCCCTCCTGGGCCGTTGTATCAACTGGTGGGGCCGCCCTTCCCTCTGGCCGGTCCCCCTCCAGCGGCTGGCCGG
>JAJRCY010000173.1 GCA_028678715.1 Methanomicrobiales archaeon
ACCGCCTCGTCCACGCTGTGGGTGACAAAGAGGATCGTCTTCTGCGTCTTCTCCCGGAGCCGGAGGAGCTCCCGCTGCATCACGTTACGTGTCTGGGCGTCCAGTGCCCCGAAGGGCTCATCCATCAGGAGCACCTCGGGTTCGATGGCCAGCGCCCGGGCCACCGCCACCCGCTGCCGCATGCCCCCGGAGAGCTCGTAGGGGTAATGGCCCCCGAAATCCGAGAGGCCCACGAGAGTCAGGTACCGGTCCACCGCTCCGGCCAGCTTCGCCCGGGGCACCCCCTGCATCTCCAGCCCGAAGGCGATGTTCTCACGGACGGTTCGCCAGGGGAAGAGAGAGTACTCCTGGAAGATCATCACGAGCTTTGGGCACGGCCTGTCGATGGGATGCCCGGAAATCAGTACCTGGCCTGACGTGGGGCGGTCCAGCCCCGCGATGACACGGAGGAGCGTGGTCTTTCCGCATCCCGACGGTCCCAGGATGCAGACAAACTCCTTCTCCGCCACATCGAGGGAGATCTCCTCCAGGGCGCGGAGGGATTCCCCCTGTTCAGGGGCAAACTCCTTGGTCACCCGGTTCAGCTGCAGCAGGCTCATCGCTCCAGCTCCCGCCAGCCGAACCGCTTCGCCTCGATCACCTTGAAGAGGGCGTCCAGGGCGAGGCCGATCAGGCCGATGACGATCATCCCGGCGATGATCAGCTGGATCTGCCCGAAGTTGAAGGCAAAGATGATGAGGTATCCCAGGCCCGATGTGGTGCCGGGAAGCATCTCCGCGGCTACCACGCACATCCAGGCAACGCCGAACCCTACCCGGAGCCCGGTCCAGATCGTGGGTGCCGCGCCGGGAAGGATCACCCGGAGGAGTATCTGCCGCTCGTTTGCCCCCAGGGTGGTCGCCGCCTCGACCCAGGTCCGTTTCACTCCCCGAACACCGTCGATGGTATTCAGAAGGACCGGGAAGAAGGCTCCCAGGAAGATGATGAAGAGGATGGAGGTGAGCCCGATCTTGAACCAGGCCAGGGCCAGGGGAAGCCAGGCCAGGGGGGGGATGGGTCGCAGGATCTGGATGGTGGAATCCAGCAGGTCATGGAGGCGCCGGAAACGCCCCATCCCGATACCCAAGGGTATCGCGACCGCGGCAGCGATGAAGAATCCCATCCCCACCCGCTGGAGGGAGCGGAGGGCATTCTCCACCATGGACCCCGTCCCGAGCTGGTCCGCGAACGGGTCGAGGAGCACACCGGCGACCGATTCGATCCGCGGGAGGATGAACTCATTGTTGATGAGATGGGCTCCCAGGGCCCACGCCAGGAGAATGAGGAGGGGGAATACCAGGGAGATGCGCTTCATGCACCTGTACCTGGAACAGGCACCCTCTTTATACCTGCACTTCCTTCACCGTTACCCCGCTGGATTTCAGGACATAGGAGAGCAGGATGTCCTGGATGGATCCCTTCCCCGGGGATGCGATCCGCAGCGGCTTCCCCGCGTCCGACCGGTCCTTGGCCCACTGGAGGAAGCTGGGCCAGTCATTGGCCGGGGCGTCCTTTGCGATCACGACCCCGGATCCCTCGGTGTTGAGCGCCATCAGGATCTTCACGGGGCTCCCCTTGTCAATGCTCGCCATTGCCGGCGGGTTGCCGACGAGCACGAACTGGATGGTATCCGTGGAGGCGAGCTGCATGAGCGGGCCGCCGAATTCCCCCTGCACCAGCTTGATCTCGGCAACCTTCTGCCCGTTCACGATGAGGTCCACCAGGTCCGGCCTGGTCTGGCTGGTATCCCGGGGCTTCAGCGCGATGCCATAGGTGTCATTGAAGTACTGCCACTTCTTCACGGCCACGAAAAGGGCCGTGTCATGGTCCGACATCAGGTACCCGATGCCCAGCTGCCTAGTCTCCGGGGCCGGGGTCACGATGTGCTTCCCTTCCAGCATCCGGATGGCCGCCTGATAGGGGCCTGTGTCGAAGATAAGCGCCTTCGACGCATCATCCGTGGAGTTGGCGAGGGATCCTTTCAGCACACCCAGATCCCGCTGGGCTGCCATGAACTTCAGGATCCCGTTCTCCCACTCACCCGTGGGTTCGTTGGTAAATGTTACCGTGTTGATGGCCCGGCCCATGGCCTCGGTGGATGGGACCGAGATGTTCCCGTAGGTGAAGTTGGCCCCTCCCGTCAGCCAGTCAGCAACAATGGCACCGGATTCGCTCTTGTGATCGTTCACGTACCGCGTGGAGAGGATCATCAGTGCGGTGACCGCGTTGACCGTGTCCGGGTTCTGTGCCATCAGGTCCTCCCGCACTGCCAGCACGCAGCACGGGTGGTTCTTCCAGACCGCATCCGGCGGGAGCTCGCCCGTATAGGAGAGGACTTTGCCGAATCCCGTCATGGGGGCTATTTCGACGAAGGGCTGCCAGGCGATGTACCCGTCGATCTGATGGGATGCCATCAGGGTGGGCATCGTGCCGAAACCGGTATACAGGATACCGACGGTGGTTCCTGATTGCACCGGGGGTGGAGAGGCAACGCAACCGGCCATGGCGAGGAGGACCGCGCAGCCGACGATGGCTGCCAGGGTTTTCACGATCTTCATACAAGAGGGTTGCACCCCGGAATATTAAACGATGCGCTTTTTCTATCATTCATCTTATATTATTGTATAAGTTTGTTCATAAAAGTGATACAGTTGTATTGTTTTCTCTTTATCCCTGTCCACACATGCGCGCCGGCACCCGCGACACTCCTCCCGAGGACATCGGAGGGGGGGGTGCACCGGGGACTTGAGAGCAACCCTTTTTCTCCTTTTGTGCCTATCACTCTTCGCAGATGGTACAGATTGACCCGGTCGACCGCCTGGTCAGGGCATCCCTCCGCTCGGACGAGGAGTTCGTGGCCGCGCTCACGGATATCCTGAAACATGATCTGCGGATCAGCGTGAAGGAGCTTTCGGACCGGAGCGGCGTAGCCCAGTCCTCGCTCTACAAGATCCTGCACGGCAGGAGGTCCCCGAACCTCTCCACCCTCCGGGCTATTGCCCGGGGGATCCGGCACTATTCCCGGCCTGGTGATGAGGAGTTCATCGGGGTCATCGCCGC
>JAJRCY010000174.1 GCA_028678715.1 Methanomicrobiales archaeon
CCCGGATGGGGTCCATGTCGCAGGGATGGCCGTAGATGTGGACCGGGAGGATCACCCGTGTCTTCCCCGTGATCTTCTCCGCGAGCAGGGAGGGATCCATGTTCCAGGTCTCCGGGTCCGCATCCACGAGCACCGGCCGGGCCCCACAGTACAGCACCGCAAAGGCGGTGGCCATCATGGTGAAGGCAGGCAGGATCACCTCGTCCCCGGGGCCGACCTTCAGGGTGGCCAAGGCGAGGTGCAGCGCGGTGGTGCCGTTCGTGGTGGCAATCCCCTCCTTCGCGCCGCAGTACGCGGCAAACCGGGATTCGAAGTCGGTGACATACCGTCCCCTGGAGGATATCCAGTTGGTCTTCAGGCAGTCAATGACGTAGCGGAGCTCCTGCTCGCCGATGACCGGTTCGCAGACCGGAACCTTCCGGTAGCCGGCCATTGTCCGGTCCGGGATCTCCTTCCCGCCCATCACCGGCCCTCTCCCGGACCCTTCTCCCTCCCCCGGAGGGGTCGCTTGTCCTCCTCGCGGCCCCCGTAGGGGCCCTGCTTCACCTCGATGATCCGGGTATCCTCCTCCATGGAGAGGCCATGGCCGCCAGAGAGGAAGAGGATGGTATCGCCGGAGGAGAGGAGAGTCCGCGCCAGGAACCGGTCCTTCCGGTCATAGATATCGACGGCCACCTTTCCCTGGTCAACGTGGATCATCTCCTGGCCGGTCGGCACCAGGACCTCGTGGTTCCGGTGCGCGTGGGGGGCCACCGAGACGCCGCGGCGGTAGCCGCTCACCCCCAGCTGGAGTGCATCCCCGGGGGCAGAGAGGAACCGGACACCGTCCGGCCGGTAATCGGCCCGTACCACCACCGCGATCAGCTCCCCGTCCGCCGACCGGATCTCCTCCATGGACCTCACCTGTCGATCCGCTGGTAGCGGGAGATGATCTTGTCCTCGCTGGGGTAGTGGATGGCATCCCAGGGGAACCGCTCGCCCTTCATCCAGCGCTCCCAGCGGGAGACGTCCTCCCGGACCAGCATCTCGAGGAGCTCCCCGAAGGAGACGGCGGGCTCCCACCCCAGCTTCTGCTTCGCCTTCGCATAGTCCCCCTGCAGGAAATGCACGTCCAGGGGGCGCAGGAACCGCTTGTCCACCTTCACGTGCTCCCGGTAGTCCAGGCCCACGAGGGCGAAGGCCTTCTCTGCGAACTCCCGGACCGTGTGGGACTCGTTCGTTGCCACGACGTAGTCGTCCGGCTCGTCCTGCTGCAGCATCATCCACATGGAGGCCACGTAATCGTCGGCATAGCCCCAGTCCCGCCGGGCATCCAGGTTCCCGACCTGGATCTCTTTCTGGAGCCCGAGCGAGATCTTGGCCGCGGCGTTGGAGATCTTGCGGGTGACGAACTCCAGCCCCCGGAGCGGGCTCTCGTGGTTGAAGAGGATCCCGTTGCAGGCAAAGATGGAGTAGCCCTCCCGGTAGATCCGGGTGGTCCAGTAGCCGTAGAGCTTGGCGGCCGCGTAGGGGCTGGAGGGCCGGAAGGGGCTCTCCTCCGTGAGGGCCTCCCGTGACCCGCTGTTCCCGTAGAGCTCCGAGGTGGAGGCCTGGTAGAACCGGATCTCCGGGTCGATCTGCCGGATGGCCTCCAGGATCCGGGTCACCCCGAGGCCGGTCATCTCCCCGGTGCCGATGGGCTCCTCGAAGGATGCCCCCACAAAGGACTGGGCCGCCAGGTGGTAGACCTCGTCCGGGTCCGAGGTACGGAGCGCCTCGATGATCGATCCCGCATCGACGAGATCCGCCGGGATCAGGTGAATGCGGTCAAAGACATCCAGGTACTGGAGCCGCCAGAAGTTGGGGGTGGAGAGGCGCCGGTAGGTGCCGAAGACCTGGTAGCCCTTCCCCAGCAGGAACCGGGCCAGGTACGCCCCGTCCTGGCCGGTGATCCCGGTGATCAGTGCGCGTTTCATGCGGATCCGCTCGCTGGCCCCCGCCGCGGGCAGGCCTCCCTCCTTTCTCCTACAGTATCGTCCTTCCCCCCACTAATCCCTTCCGGTGGAGGTGTGGTGGCAGAACCGGAGGTGGTGACCGGCTTCACACTACCCGCCTCCAGGTGACGTTCCGGTTCACCAGGTAGTTCCAGATAAAACCGACAAGGATTCCCAGCAGGTTGGAGACCAGGTAATAGATTCCCAGACCCGCGGTGGCCAGGTAGAGCACCGCCATGTTCACGACCAGTCCGCCGATAGAAACCACCTGGAAGGAGAGGAACCGGTGGCTGCGGGAACCCATGCGGTGGTCGGTCTCCCCGCCAAAGGTCCAGAGATCGTTTGCCAGGAAGTTGGTGATGATGGAAGTCTCGATGGCCACGGCGCTGGAGTACAGGTAGAACAGGCCGGCCCGCTCTGTCAGGGCCCAGAGGATACCGGTGTTCACGGCAATACCTGAGATTCCCACAAGGGCGAACCGGAGGATCTTCAGGATCTCCCACCTTGTTGCCGCTTCGCGATGGGTGAGGCCATAGAGGGCGATATCAACCACCTGGAAAGCGTACTCCAGGATTGTCGCTGGGCGGAGCTTGCTGGCCCCCTCCTTCCGGTTCACGAAGGTGTAGGGGACCTCCACAGCCCGTGTCCACCGGCCCTTCCCCAGCACCTCCATCAGGATCTTGTAGCCCCGCGGCCGCAGCTCGGCACCCACCACCACCTCCCTCCGGACGGCAAAGAACCCGCTCACCGGGTCCGTGATCTCGGGGAAGAGGATCCGGCCGAGAGCCGTGGCACCCAGGGAGATGATGCGGCGCGACAGGGGCCACTCCCCGATACCGCCCCCGGCCGTGTAGCGGCTGCCGATGACCACGTCGGCGCCCTCCCGGATCCTCTCGAAAAAAGCCGGGATCAGGGTGGTGGGATGGGAGAAGTCGGCATCGATGACCTGGATCACCGCCCCCCGGGCGGTCCGGAATCCCTCCACCACCGACTGGGAGAGGCCGGGGTCCCTGTCCCGGACCACCAGCCGGAGTCCGGGGATCTCCCCCATCAGTTCCTGTACGATGGGGATCGTCCG
>JAJRCY010000175.1 GCA_028678715.1 Methanomicrobiales archaeon
AAGGAGCTTGCAAAGCTGGTCCAGCTCTGCACCGGTGAGCTCCAGCAGGCGGTCAGGACCATCCGCACCCTGAAAGATCCCGCGGTCATCGAGCAGCGCTGCATCGAGGTGAACCGGCTGGAGAACCTGGCCGACGACGTCCTGGCCCACGCCATCACGGACCTCTTCAAGACCGACAACGCCATCGCCATCATCAAGTACAAGGACATCTACCAGATGCTGGAGATGGCCACCGACAAGTGCGAGGACGCGGCCAACGTCCTCTCCGATATTGCCATCCGGCACTCCTGATCTCCCCCTCACCCCCCTCCTTCTGCAGGATACGGTGACCCGCCACCGCCGGTAAAAATCCAATGGTTGATATTCCCGGAGTCGAGACGAGCTAGCAGGTTTCATGCCGGATCCCTCCCCCCTGCTCATCGGGTTCATCATCCTCGTCGCGCTCCTCTTTGATTTCACGAATGGCTTCCATGACTCGGCAAACGCCATCTCAACGGTGGTCTCCACCAAGGTGCTGGCACCGGGCCAGGCAGTGGCCTTTGCCGCATTCTTCAATTTCGTTGCCGCCTTCGGGTTCGGGGTCGCAGTGGCCTCCACCATCAGCAAGATCCTGACCCTCGAGCGTATCCCGGCAGAGATCATCCCGTTCATCGTGCTCTCCGCCCTCGCGGGGGCCATATCCTGGAACCTGATCACCTGGTACTTTGGGCTCCCCACCTCCTCGTCCCATGCCCTCATCGGGGGCCTCGCGGGAGCCGGGATCGCCGCCGGAGGGATCGCGGCCATCAAGATCGCCACCATCGAGGTGGTGGTCCTCTTCATGGTCCTCTCCCCCCTGATCGGGTGCGCCTGCGGGTTCCTCTTCATGGTTCTCGTGCTGCGGGCGAGTGCGGAGACCCACCGCTCGGTGGCAGAGGGACACTTCCGCCGGCTGCAGATCTTCTCTGCGGCCAGTTACAGCTTCAGCCACGGCACCAACGACGCCCAGAAGACCATGGGGATCATCACTCCCCTCCTCTTCTCCCTCGGCTACTTCGGCGCAGGGGTGGACCCTTCGCACCTCCCGGTCCCCTTCTGGGTGATTCTGCTCGCCCACGCCGCCATCGCGGCCGGTACCCTCGCCGGCGGATGGCGGATCGTGCGGACGATGGGGTACAACATCACCCGGCTCCGCCCTGCCCATGGGTTCGCGGCTGAGACGGCCGGGGCAGCCACCATCATCGGAGCCTCGCTCGCCGGGATCCCTGTCTCCACCACCCATGTCATCAGCTCCTCCATCCTGGGTGTGGGGCTCACGAAGGGAGCCGGGAGTGTGCGGTGGTCGGTTGCCCGGTCCATAGTCATTGCCTGGATCCTGACGATCCCCATCAGTGCCCTCATCGGGTTTGTGGCATTCTCGCTGCTGAGATTCGTGCTGTGACTCGGATCCCTGCCTGCTCCTTGGGTACGGCGGCGGGTAAACAAATCAGATCAAGAACATCGCTGCAGAATCCCCAGGCTTCCCCCGCGACTGGGGCCAGTGAGGAGCCGGGGTGGGGGTAGTAATGCGGGAAGCAGGAACATATCGACTATCCTCTCCTAGGGGAGGGATTGGGAGGGGGCTCTGCCCCCTCCCGTCACCCACCCCCGACGAGGATAGATGATCCATCCTGTCCTCTGATGGGTGATGATGATCCCCTCCCGTCGCCCACCCATGCTGAGGATAGCCCCACCGTCCTTTCATGCCATGGGGGCAGTTCTCTCCTGTCCTCCTCCCCATAGAGTCACATCCACCGGAAAATGAGGTGTGGGGGCGGGGTTCAATGACCACCGATCCCTGATCACAGCGACCGGTAGTACCGGCAGGATCGCCGCACCGGGCACTCCCCGCACTTCGGCTTGCGGGCCGTGCAGAGGATACGGCCGTGGGTGATGAAGAGGCCGTTCACCTTCCCCCAGACATGCCGGGGGAAGAGGGCAAGGAGGTCCTGCTCCACCCGGTCCGGGCTCTTCCCGCCGGAGAGGCCGATCCGGCGGGCGATGCGGAAGACATGGGTATCGACAGCGATCCCTTCGTCCCTCCCGCAGGCGGAGAGCACGATGTTCGCAGTCTTCCGGCCCACGCCGGGGAGGCTCAGGAGGGCACCCATGGTGAGCGGCACGTTCCCGCCGAAACGGTCCACCAGTGCCCGCGAGGCGGCGACCAGGTGACGCGCCTTCGCATGGTAGTATCCCGTGGGCCGGACGGTCCGCTCCAGATCCTCCGTGTCTGCGGCGGCCAGGGAGGCGGGGTCAGGATACCGGGAGAAGAGCTCCGACATGATGGATTCCACCTGGCGGTCCGTGGTCTGGGCGGAGAGGATCGTGGCCACCAGCACCCGGAACGGATCCTCGCAGGCCGGATCATCCCCCACCGCCTCCGGGTAGACACGGGCCAGGACGCGGAAGATCCTGCAGGCTGCTCGGGTGTCCATGGCGATGGGGTAGGGCAGATTCGAACTGCCGTCCGGGCGTCCCAAACGCTCGAGGATGGACCAGGCTACCCTACTACCCCGGTAACAGCTCAGGAGTGGGCAACGGTTCCTGATAGAGGTATCGCACCGCGGGTTACTCCAGCGGGAACGGAGATCCCTTCTCCGCGGTCACGACCGTGCCCTGGAACTTCCCCGCCAGGATCGCACGCTTCAGGATGGCCGGGTCCCTCCCATCCAGGACGGCGAGGGGGACGCCACAGCGCTCGATGACGCGTGCCGCCACCATGTCAAAGACCGTGTTGGCCCCCGCCTCCAGGCGATCGCCGGCCAGGATCTCCAGGAGCTGGGCGGGCGTGAGCCGGTCATGGCGCTTCGCCCGGGGATCCCTCTTCGGGTCGGTGCTGTAGATCGCGTCCACGGAGGTGGCGTTCACCAGGAGATCCGCACGGATCCGCTCGGCCAGGAGCGCTGCCACCGCATCGGTGGTCTGGCCCGGGATCACCCCGCCCATCACCACGATCTTCCCGCTCTCCCCGAACCTCGCCGCGTCCCGGTAGCTCTCGGCGATATTCGGGTACGCGGCCTCCGCGAGG
>JAJRCY010000176.1 GCA_028678715.1 Methanomicrobiales archaeon
GCCACCGGTTCGACGAACTCGTAGAGAGAGAGGGACCCCTGCCGGTAACAGAGGTCCACGAGCAGGATCATTTCCCCTCCAGCCTAGCCTGTTCGATCCGGTACGCTCCCCGGTCGTTGCGGAACTCGGGTCTGGCCTCCTGAACGATGATCCGCCTGCGGAAGAAGGGGGCATCCCGGACGAACGTCTCGTACTCGCCCCCCTCGCCGGTGAGGGTGATGCGGTGGGTGCGGGCAATGCCCTCCAGTTCCCTGATGGTTTCCCGATCCATCTCGCGTCCCAGCCATGAGGCATCAAAGGGTCTGGAGAAGACTCCCGTGATCACCACCCGGAACCCCAGGGTGAGCAGTTCCTGCAGGTACCGGTGGGGATCCGTGTGCCAGAGCGGGTTGAAGCACCAGAGGTCCAGGTCGGCGCAGATCCTCTGGATGCGGGATGCCTGGTACACCGACTGGAGGGCCCCGGTCACCACCCCCTTGATCCCGTGCCGGTCCATGGCCAGCCGGATCACCTGCCGGAGGTCCGCAAGCTCGGCCTCCTCCCTCCCTTCCGTCTCCCCCTGCACCAGGGGGAGGCCCGCGGCCTCGGCCTGGAGCGGGACCCACCGGATGTTGGGGGTATGGAACATGTAGCTCTCCTCGTTCCGGGAGAGGACGGAGATCAGGCAGGCCACCTCCTCGTGCTGCATCGCCCGCCAGCAGGCAAAGGACGAGTCCTTTCCCCCTGAGAAGAGCACTCCGAGCCTCATGAAGTTTCCCGGAGTACCCTGTCTCATCTCAGGAGGTATAAGGGCATCCGAACCCGGGATGGTGTCCTAGTGCCGACATCCCTCCTTTCCCCCATGAGGACAGTCGCAGTACTCAGCAGTGGAGGAACCGACTGTACGGAGTTCCCGATTAACCTGGGGGATGCCCACGCGGCGGGGCCGGAAGCCCGGAGGAGCGTCCCGGTAGTCGTCTGCTCTCTTCCCCGATGACTGTCGTGAAATCTGCATCCTGGTGGGACGCTCCAGGGGGGGACCTTTCGGTCCCCCCCGCCGCGTGGGCGCCCCCCCTCACTGATGATATGCCCTGTCCGGGATACTAAGAAAAGCGGCCTGTTATGAATCCCGTCCTGCCGGGAATCTCTCCGTGTCTCCCTATCGGATCCCCTTTATCTCTCCCTCCTACCCATTCTTTGTACACACGATACACCCTCCCGCATGACATCCACCCACCAGGCCACTCTTCTCCCGTCTGCATCCGCGCCGGGCGAACGCCTCCACGTCGATCTCCACGTGCACTCCAACCATTCCCCCGATTCGGTGATCCCGCTGGGGTCGCTGGTCCGGTGCTGGGAGCGGCACCGGATCCTCCCCGTCGTCTGCGACCATGATACCCTCTCGGGTTCCCTGGCCCTGATCCGGGCTCTCCGCGGGATACGGGCAGACGTGCCGGAGATACCTGCCATGGAGATCACCACCGGTGAGGGGGAGATCATCGGCCTGTTCCTCACCGACGAGATCCCGCCGGGTTTGTCAGCGGCAGAGACGCTGGACCGGATCCGGGGCCAGGGGGCGCTCTCCCTGGTACCCCACCCGTTCTGCACCTACCGGTCCCGTGTGCTCCGGCATGCGTTGCGGGACACCCTCTCGGGCCGCATCGACATCATTGAGGGGTACAACGGGAGAAACCTGGCGGATGCCGACAACCAGGCCGCACTGGAGTACGCGCGTGAAAGGGGTCTCCCTGTCTCCGCCGGCTCGGATGCCCATACGCCGATGGAACTGGGGCGAACATACATGGCCCTGGAGCCCTTTGCATCGCCACCGGAGTTCCTTGCCGCACTCCGCTCGGCCCGGATCCATTTCCGCAGGATGCACCGGGGGATCCACATGGTGACCCGGGCGGTGAAGATGGTGCGGGGGCGGGGAAGGAAACGGCCGGACCATTGACGATGGCGAAGTCGGCCGGACCCGGTGGGTGATCCTCACCCCATCTCCCTGGCAGGATTCACGGCCGGGTCCGAAGCATTTCAGAGGTACCGGTGCTGGCCGGGGATGCAGGGATTTATCCCAGCTTGGTAACCAGGTACCGGTATGCCTGACTGCCCCCTCTGCCGGATCCCCCGGTTCCTGATGAAGCCCCGCGAAGCGTTCCAGGAGGCCCGGAACGAGCCCCTCTCGACCGCGGCCTTCACCGTCATCCCCCTGATTCTCGTCTTCGCCGTGCTGGTCACCGGCCTGGGCACCCTCCTGTCACCCGCCATTGTCTTCGGGCCGATGGCACCGCTGATCACGGGTTCAGGTCTCCTGCGGTCCGGGACTGCTCTCGCAGCTCTCCTGGTGGGGATTCTCCTCATCGCGATCCTCTGCCTCATCGCCATCGTGGTGAAGGCTGCCTGGCTGCACCTCTGGGTCTTTGCCCTCGGCGGCCGGCTGGGGCTGGAGCAGACGGGAAAAGCCGTTCTCTATGCTGCCATCCCCATCCTGCTCCTGGGGTGGATCCCCCTTATCGGCCTTCTCGCAGGCGCGCTCTGGGCCATCGTGATCCTGATCACCGGCATTGAGGTGTTGCATGGTATCAGCAGCGGCCGGGCCCTCGCCGCCGTCTTCCTGGCATGGTTCATCGGGTTCCTGCTCTTTGTGGTCCTTCCCCTGCTCTTTTTCCTCCCGGTGCGGGTCGTGGGGCCGGTGCCGGTGGAGTAAGCATCAGCGGGCGGGGATTATCCCGGTGCATCCAGAAGAAGAACCCGGCACGAAACCTGATAGAGGACTTCACAGTAGCAGCAAACGGAACCCTGGTGGCCTCACTGATGAACGCCGGCATTCCGGTGATACAGAGAGTCGTATGCATACCAAAAAACTGGGAGGGCATCGTGATGACGGCCGCGGCCCATGGCGAGACCCTGCCGGCGGTACCGGATGCGAAGGCGCTGTCGGAATTTCTCACCAGGCAAAAAGAAGCCGACCCGGAACGCTTCCCGGACCTGTCCCTTACGGTGGTAAAACTCATGGGATCAGGCGAATACCTGCCGCTTGAACCCGGCCAA
>JAJRCY010000177.1 GCA_028678715.1 Methanomicrobiales archaeon
CCTCCCCCGATGAGGATAGGCGATCTGCCGTATCCTGCGTCGGGATGGTATTCCACGGTAGGAATCGAACTCACCCTCCCCCGATGAGGATAGGCGATCTGCCGTATATTGCCCGGTGATGGTATTCCACGGTGCCGATCGATCCCCTCATATCCCTGCCCGGCACACTTCTTGGAGAAGATGAAGCCTGCAATCCTGCTCACCAACGATGACGGCGTCTACTCGGCCGGGCTCTGGGCCGCCTACCAGGCGCTGGAGCCGGTGGCAGAAGTCACCATCGTGGCCCCTGCCGCCCAGCAGAGCGCGGTGGGGCGATCGATCTCCATCTTTGAGCCCATCCGGGTCCACGAGGTGAAACTGGAGGGGGTGAAGGCCATTGCCGTGGGGGGCAAGCCCACCGACGCGGTGATCATCGGCCTCTATGCCCTCCCGATCAACCCGGTGCTTGTCGTGAGCGGGATCAACATCGGCGAGAACCTCTCCTTTGAATCGGTGATGACCTCCGGGACCGTCGGGGCTGCTCTCGAGGCCTCGAACCAGGGCACGCCGGCCATCGCCTTCTCCCTGCAGGTGGAGGACCAGGGCGACAAGTTCGATGACCCGCGGCAGTCGCAGCGGTCCTTTGCCGAGGCCCAGCGGGTGGTCCGGGACGTGGTGGAACGGGTGCTGGCCCGGGGGTTCCCGAAAGGGCTGGACGTGATCAACGTGAACATCCCCTCACGGGTGAAAGGCGGCTACGAGATCACGCGCCTCGCCCACAAGCTCTTCCACACCGGTGTCGAGCAGCGCATGGACCCCCGGGGGAGGCCCTACTACTGGATCAACGGTCCCCTTGTGGAGGATGCCGAGGAAGGGACCGACGTCCACGCCATCCGGAAGGGGAACATCTCCGTGACGCCGGTCACCCTGGACTGTACCGCTTTCGGTGCGTGCGAGACACTCCGGGGACTGTTCTGAAACCCGTTCTTTTGGTTGAGGGTCAGGTCGACCCTGTGGCTTCCGTACCCCGATGGAAGGGATTATCCTCACCGGGGGTGGATGACGGGAGGGGGCAGGGCCCCCTCCCGATCCCTCCCCCCCCCTGAGGACACGCCGTTCCGTCGGTTTTCTTCCATCGAACGTCCGCTCCTTTCCATAAAACGGGAGGGAGAAGCCTCCACCTTTATCAGGGCGCGGCGGCGATGATCCTTGTGATGGAGAAGGAGGGGGCCCTCCGGGCAAAGCGGGCGGCGGGAGAGCGGGCAGCGGAGATGGTGGAGGACGGGATGGTGGTGGGACTGGGCACCGGCTCCACGGTGAAGTATGCCATGGAGCGGCTTGCGGCGAGGCAGAGGGAAGGTGTGCGGATCCTGGGGATCCCCACCTCGCTGCAGACCGCGATACGGGCGAGGGATCTGGGGATCCCCCTCACCACCCTGGACATCCACCCGGAGCCCGATATTGCCATCGACGGGGCCGACCAGGTGGACCGGGGCAAACGCCTGATCAAGGGGCGGGGGGCCGCCCTCACAAGGGAGAAGATTGTTGCTGCAGCGGCGGGCCGGCTGGTGATCGTCGTGGACAGGTCCAAGATGGTGGAGGGTCTCCACGGCGTGGTGCCCACGGAAGTCCTCCCCTTTGCCCTTGCGCCCGTCCTCGCATCCCTGAAAACCCTGGGGGCTGCACCGGTGGTGCGGGAAGGGGTGGCGAAAGATGGTCCGGTGGTCTCGGATAACGGGGGCATCATCGTGGACGCGGGTTTCGGGCAGATCCGCAACCCCGAGGATGTGGAGCGCGCCATCACCCTGATCCCGGGGGTGATCTGCACCGGGCTCTTCACTGCCTACACCGGAAAGACGTCGGTGGTGGTGGGGGGAGAAAAGGGGGAAGCCCGGGTTCTATGAGATGTGGTCCCGGAGTTTCTGGATCAGGTCCAGCTGGGTCTTTGCCTCCTTCTTTTTGTCCTTTTCGATGCTGTCCATGATCTCACCGATGGGCCGTGCCAGCTCGTAGATCTTGACAGGGCGCCCTTTGGATTCCGCCTTGGACTCCCGCGCCTTCACCCACCCGCACTCGGTGAGGTACCGCATGGCGATGGAGACCTCCGGCTGGCGGAGGTCGGTACCGCGCTCGATGTCGCGGGAGGTGGATTCGCGGGTGTTCGCCAGGTACACGAGAACCTTGGCCACGTTGCGCTTGAGCCCGAGTCCCATGAGAAGGCTGGTAAACTCCTCCTCTTTCTCGGTGAAATAGAGCACTTTATCCTGTCGCATCAGGGTTCCCCGTTCGCTGCCGGTCTCTTGCTGAGGAGCTATTGTTTTTATGGAAATATAAAAATAGTGGGTCTCTTTATATTATTCCCTCTATCTCCCGTCGGTGGCTCGGGAAACGGGTGATACCCTGCCTTCCACTGGACCAGGTACCCTTAAATAAGCCCCAGGTTCTTCAGGTCCGAGAGGATCCTCTGAACCGCCCTCTTCGCATCGTCCGGCTGCTTCCCGCCGGTGATGATCAGTTTCCCGGACCCGAAGAGGAGGACCACCACCTTCGGATCCTCCAGCCGGTACACGAGGCCCGGGAACTGCTCGGGCTCGTACTCGATCATCTCCAGGTTGAACCCCACGGCGATCTTGTTCAGGTTAATGGGGGCGCCCAGGTCCGCGGAGGTGACGATGTTCTGGATCTTGTAGGTGAGCGAGTCAGGGATGGAGATGTTCAGCGCCCGGAGCTGGTTACCCAGGATCTCCAGCCCGCGGGAGAGGGAATCGATGGACTTGGCACCCGTGAGCACGACCTTGCCGCTGCCGAAGACGAGCGCGGCGATCTTGGGGTCCTGCATGCGGAGCACGACGCCGGGAAAACGCTTCTTGTTGTATTCCGCATCCTTGATCTTGGACGCGAGGGTGGGCAGGTCCAGAAAATCGCTGACTTTCGCAGAGGCAACGATATTTTCGATCTTCAGGGAGTCCTCGGGTCTGCCTTTCATGTTTATAAAGTGTCACAGGGGGGTATATAAAAAGATGGGTATTATTC
>JAJRCY010000178.1 GCA_028678715.1 Methanomicrobiales archaeon
GCTGCTGGAGGATCCCGGTGATCGTCATGGGGGTACCCCCTGCGGGAAGAGGAAGTTGCGGAGGATGGCGTCCCCCTCGGGCGTGAGGATGGACTCCGGGTGGAACTGGATCCCCTCCACCGGGTAGCGGCGATGGCGGAGCCCCATGATCACACCGTCATCGCCGCTCACCGCAGAGACGTCCAGGTCGCCGGGGAGGGACGCGGGATCCGCCACCAGCGAGTGGTAGCGGGTGGCCGAAAGGGGGCTCGGGAGACCCGAGAAGATCGTCTTCCCGTCATGGCGGATGGGTGAGACCTTCCCGTGCACCGGCCGATCGGCCCGGACCACCTGCCCGCCGAACGCGACGCAGATGGCCTGGTGGCCCAGGCATACCCCCAGCGTGGGGATCCGCTGGCTCAGTCTCTGGAGCACCTCGAGCCCCACGCCGGAGTCCTCGGGCCTCCCCGGGCCGGGGGAGAGGATGATCCGGTCGCAGGGGATCCCGCTGATCTTCCGGAACGGCGTGTCCGAGGTGACCACGACGGGATCCGCCCCGAGGTATCCCACCTGCTGCGACAGGTTGTAGGTGAAGCTGTCGTAGCAGTCGATGAGGAGCACCTTCACCGGTATCCCCCCGCGGCCTCGATGGCTCTCTCCATGGCCATCCCCTTGTTCTCGGTCTCGACCCATTCGTTCCCGGGAACCGAATCGGCCACGATGCCGGACCCGACCCGGAACGAGGCCTTCCCGTCCCGCACAAAGATCGTCCGGATGGTGATGGCAAACTCCAGCGTGCGGTCGAACCCCACAAAGCCCACCGCACCGGCGTAGGGCCCCCGCGGGGTCTTCTCTATCTGGCTGATGATCTGCATGGCCCGGATCTTGGGAGCGCCGCTGACCGTCCCGGCCGGGAAGCAGGACTTCAGGGCATCGTACCCGCTCCGGTGCTCTTCCAGTTTCCCGTGGACGGTGGAGACCAGGTGCTGGACATGGGAGAACCGCTCGACAGCCATGAAGTCCTCGACACGGACCGAGCCGAACCGCGAGACCCTCCCCACGTCGTTCCTCGCCAGGTCCACGAGCATCGTGTGCTCTGCCCGCTCCTTCTCATCCTCCCTGAGATCGCGGGCCAGGTGGGCATCCTCCTCCGGTGTCCTGCCCCGCGGCCTCGTCCCTGCGATGGGGACGGTGGTGACCCGGCCCCGCTCCACCCGGACGAGCATCTCCGGGCTTGCGCCGATGAGCTGGCGGTCTCCGAAGTCCAGGTAGTACAGGTAGGGGCTCGGGTTGATCTGCCGGAGGGCACGGTAGACGTGGAAGGGAGCGCCGGGGAGGTCGCACTCCAGGGACCGGGAGATAACCGCCTGGAAGATGTCCCCGGCCATGATGTGCTCCTTCACCCGTTCCACCGCCAGGCAGTACTCTTCCCGGGTCGTGTCAGAGGTGGCGCGGGGGGGTGGGGAGGCACGTGCGGGCTCCGGATCGACCGCGCCCTTCGCCACCGGCAGGTTCCCCAGATGTTCCAGGGTCCCCTGGATCCGTGCCGCCGACCTGCGGTACTCCCGGAGGGGATCCGAGTCGTAGGTGAGGAGGGGGCTTGAAAAGACAAAGAGCTGCTTTGCGAGATGATCGAAGACGATGCAGTCGGTGACCAGCATGAACTGCCCCACCGGATCCCTCTCCTCTGCGCCCCTGCACCTCGGGACCATGGGAAAGAGGGAGTGGACGAGGTCGTAGGAGAAGTAGCCGACCATGCCCCCCGAGAACCGCGGGGCCCGGAGCTTCACGTGGGCGAACCGCTGGAGGAGGGACCGGAGCTGATCGACGGCCGTGTCGCCTTCCGGTGACCGGGCGATGGAAGTGAGGGGCTCACTCCCGGAGATCGCGACCTGCTCTCCCAGCGAGATGGTGAGCCCGGGGTTCCATCCCAGGTAGGAGTAGCGGGCGATCTTCTCGCTCCCCTCCATGGATTCCAGGAGCACGCCGGGCCCCCGGCAGAGGGCGGCAAAGGCGTCGGTGGGGGAGAGGTCCGGAAGCGGGATCCGGGTGCAGAGGGGGACAAAGAGGGGCCTCGCCTGGTGCTCTGCCACCGCCAGGAACTCCTCCTCCCCCAGGTTCAGGTGCAGAGCCTCCGGAGCGGTGAACCCCCCGCGGGGGAGATGACCGTCCCCTTCACGGGCAGACGGGAGATGCATGGCTAAGATAGGTAATGTCTATATTTATACATTATTGTACATGTTTGCCAATTGATGTATATAACCAGACATGAGCGGTGCAGACAGGGATTCCCGTGATTGAGGAAGGTCCGTTTCCACTCGTGCTGAATCCTGGGTTCCGCGCCGAAAGGGAGCCTTTAACAGGTTTCCCTCCGACTACTGGAACAGCGGAGGCAGGCCCTTTCCGGCAGCCGATGTTCCGGCCCGGCGTTCGGGGCCGGGCTCCACCTACACGGAGGAGGAAGAGTGGCGTGAGATCGGCCATCATCCTGGTGGGGGGCGAGGCCCGCCGGGCCGGCGGGCAGGAGAAGTACTTCTTCCTCCTCAGTGGCAGGACGTTTCTCGAGCACATCCTGGATAGCCTCCGGGGCGTGGTGGACGACGTGGTGCTGGCCGCCCGGGACCCGGCCCAGTGCGAGCGGTTCGCCCACATTCAGGGCCTCCGGTGCGTTCCAGACAAACGGCAGGGGATCGGCCCCCTGGGGGGGCTCCACGCAGGGGTCCAGGAGGTGAGGGGGGACCCGGTCTTTGTCTCGGCATGCGACATGCCCTGCATCAACGGCCGGGTGGTGGCGCTCCTCTTCTCGGTCATTGAATCCGGGCCATGGGACGCGGTGATCCCGGCCTGGGACCCGGAGATGATCGAGCCCCTCCACGCGGTCTACCGCCGGCAGCCGCTCCAGGCGTACCTCGAGTCCCACGAGCACCTTTCCATGCGGGCCATGGTCCGCTCCATGCATGCCAGGTACCTTTCTATCGAAGAGATCCGGGCCCTGGACCCGGACCTGCTGAC
>JAJRCY010000179.1 GCA_028678715.1 Methanomicrobiales archaeon
CCTTCGTCGCCTCTTCCGTGAGGGACATGAGGTCTGCCCGGGAGATGGTGCCCAGGGTGAAGTTGCGCGAACCCGCCATCAGCTGCTGGAGGCCGGTCCGGAACCGCTGGGTATAGGTGTAGATGCCGATGGCGCCGGTGGGGATCTCTTTGAACCGCTCCCCGTATTTCGCCTTCAGCTCCTCGTAGGTGACGAAGATCTCCTCCGCCGACTTCCCGTACTTGGAGACGGTGTTGGGCAGGTTGCCCTCCTTCAGCCACACACCGATGTTCTTCCCCACCATGCCCGGGATCATCAGGCCCCGGCCCATGCAGACCGCCTTCACGTAGGGGGCACCCATGGCGATGGCTTTAAAAATGCCGTCCTCGGAGGAGAACCCGCCGGCCATGGCGATGTCCGGAACGCGCTTCCCCTTCTTCGCGAGCTTCCTCGCAAAGTCGTAGGCCATCGCCTGCAGGTAGAAGGTGGGGATGCCCCATTCGTTCATCATGGGCCAGGGGCTCATGCCGGTGCCGCCCGGGGCGCCGTCGATGGTGAGGAGGTCGATCTTCGCCTCGGACCCGAACCGCATGTCCATTGCCAGCTCGACCGCGGAGTAGGCACCGGTCTTCAGGGTCACCCGCGAAAAACCCAGGTCCCGGAGCCGGTCCACCTCGTCAAGGAGGCCCTCGCCGCTGACAAAGCCCATGCGGGAGTGCCGCTCGAACTCCTTGATGGCGCCGGCCCGGAAGGCCTTCTGGACCTCCGGGAGGGTCGGGTCAGGGAGCACGATGTAGCCCCGCTTCTTCAGTTCAATGGCCCGCTCCAGGGTCTTCACCTTGATCTCCCCGCCGATGCACTTGGCCCCCTGGCCCCACTTCATCTCGATGGTGTCCAGGTGGTGCTTCGACGAGACGTACTCGGCGGTGCCGAGACGGGTGTCTTCCACGTTCATCTGGACCAGGATCTCCCCGTAGCCCTCGTGGAACTTCCGGTAGGTCTCGATCCGCCGGTCCATCTCCGGCGATTTCGTGACCTTGCCATTGTGGTCCAGCACGAGGTCGGGGTCCACCCCGCAGACGTTCTCGCCGCAGACAATGGTGATTCCCGAGATGGCGGCTCCGATGGCAAAGTGCTCCCAGTTCTTCCGGGCGATGTCGGTGGATCCCAGTGCACCGGTGAAGATGGGGATCCGGAGCTTCACCTTTCTGTCCCACCCGTACGAGGTCTCGGTGGAGACACTGTGGAAGACCGCCGTGTCGGGGCCGATGTCCGTCCCCTCGGGGAGCCCCTTCGCCCCCTTCGCGTATCCCTGGATATTCAGGTGGGAGTAGTCGATGGGGTAATCCTTGTCTGCCCCTGCTGTCATCTCGCCGAACGGCCCGGGGTAGAGCACCTCGCGCCCCCGGAAGGTGGAGAGCCAGATGTCGCAGAGCCCCTTGCACCCGTCCAGACAGCGGGTGCAGATGCCGGACATGGGAACCACGTTCCGCGAGCGGTTCGACGTGCCCAGGGCTTCGTTTGCATTGGGTCGCCTCAGGTTCATGCGAAGATCCTTTCTTTCCCCGTCTCAAAACTATTTCGATATTCAGCGGAGGTCTTCCGCAGGTCTCCCCCGGGGCGGATCGGCCGGGATTTCCCGGGAGGTCCCGGTCCCCCTGAACGCCTGGTTCCACAAAGCCCATGTAGGGGCATCCCCTACGAAGAGGTATGCACGCGAGAATCCTCACCCTCCTTTCGCTGGCACTGGCCTGCGTGATCCTTGCCGGATGCGCTGCTCCCCAGGCGGAGACCCCGACCCCCGCCCCCACGACCCTCATGACGACTGCCCCGGTCACGGCCACCACGACAGCCCCGCCCGCCATGGAGCCGGGGCCCACGGTCACCGTCCCGCCTGCCCTCGCGGTCCAGGTGGACGTCCAGCGGAACCCCATCTCCATCTATCCGGAGATCACGGTCACCTTCCAGGGCGGAAAGGGCCAGCTCCTGACCCAGTCGGTGGACGTCCGGGTCACCCGTTCCGACGGCGAGGTCCGGACTGCCCGTATTGAGCGGCCGGGACCCGGGGAGACCATCCGGACCGGGACCTCGGTGACCCTGGACGGCACCCAGGGCACCGACCGGGTCGAGATCACGGTCACCATCAACGGGATACCCTACAAGATCTATGATAAGCTGGTCTCTTCCCAGACCCGTCCCTGAAACCCCCTTTTTTCCGCTCCTTCCCCGCGCAGTTCCCGCGCCGCTGAAACCCCCCTCAAGCGCAATTCTCAAGTAGCCGGACCCCAAACCCTGACCCATGAAACACTGGATCCCTATCCTTGTCATGGCCCTCATCGTTGCCCTCGCGGCTGGAGCAGGTTGCGCTTCGACCAATGGAGGGGCCACCACCACGGTTCCGACCACTGTACCGGAGACTCCCACGGCAACCCCGGCCGAGACCACCCCGGTGACGGACCCGATGCAGCCGGGCCCGACAGTGACGTCGCCCCCCGGCCTGGACACGAGCATCACCGTCAGCCGGAACCCCTCCACCTACCAGCCGGACATCATCGTGACGTATGGCGGGGGAAGCGGCAACCTCCGCCTGCAGCGGCTGGACATCAGGGTCACCCGGTCGGACGGGGTCGTGAAGACCGCAGAGATCACCCGCCCCAGCGCGTCCGACACCATTCGGATGCAGACATCGGTCAGGGTGGAAGGCTCCCGGGGGAGTGACCGGGTGGAGGTCACGGCCTGGTACAGCGGTGTTGCCTACAAGATCTACGATGCGGTGGTGCCGGCCATAACCCGGCCGTGACCCCTGAGGTATACCCCCCTTTTTTCCGGTCACACCTCCTGGCTATGTCCGTCCAGCGTTCTCTGAGGTGTGGCTCTTTACGACGCCTGCTACTGGTACGCTCCTGGGGGCTCCGCCCCCGCCGCGTGGGCATTCCCCTCGGTTTCCCGGGGACCGGAAATCCATGCTATCACACGTTCCGAAGAATCCTC
>JAJRCY010000180.1 GCA_028678715.1 Methanomicrobiales archaeon
CCTGCGGGGCGGAGTTCCGGGGAGGATAACTCTCGCCCTGCGGGGCGGAGTTCCGGGGAGGATACCTCTCGCCCTTAAGAACGTGGTTCAGGGTGCTTCCCTGCGTTTCCCCGCGGCGGTGAAGTCGTACGGAGGCCTCATGACCCCGTCCTCGGTGATGATCGCAGAGACAAGCGCGAGCGGGCTGGCATCGAACGCCGGGTTCCGGACCCCGGCTCTGGCCGGGACCACCGGCTCCTGCCCGCGGAATCGGATCTCATCCCCGTCCCGTTCCTCCACGACGATATCCGCTGCAGTGGAACCGGTGTCAAAGGTGGAATGCGGTGCAGCGACGTAGAACGGGATCCCGTGGAACCGGGCGGAGACAGCGTGCATGTAGGTTCCCACCTTGTTGAAGACCGCGTCCCGGGTGATACGGTCGGCCCCCACGATCACGCAGTCCACCTCCTTTGCCTGCATCAGCGCAGCGGCGGCGCTGTCCACGATCACGGTGACCGGGATCCCGTCCCGGACCAGCTCCCATGCCGTGAGCCGGGCGCCCTGGAGCAGCGGCCGGGTCTCGCAGGCGAGTACCCGTATCTCCTTACCCGCGGCCACGGCGCTGCGGACCACGCCGAGGGCCGTTCCCCACTCGCTCGTCGCGAGCGCGCCGGCATTGCAGTGGGTGAGGACCGTGCACCGGTCCGGGAGCAGGGCGGCTCCATGTTCCCCGATGCGGCGGCAGGTGAGGGCATCCTCCTCAGCCACGGCCTTCGCCTCCGTGAGGGCCACACGCCGCCCCTCCTCCACGCTCCGGGCGGCCCGGACTCTAGCGAGGACCCGGTCAATCCCCCAGGAGAGGTTCACGGCCGTCGGACGCGTGGTCCGGAGGAGCTCCGCAGATTCCGCGACACCGGCCAGGAAGCGCGGCAGGTCCGGTTCCCGGGACCGGGCCGCGGCCAGGGCTACGCCGTACGCCCCGGCCAGGCCGAGCGCCGGTGCTCCCCGGATCTCGAGCCGGCGGATCGCCTCAGCCAGCCGTTCCACGTCCCGGCATCGGATCCTCTGCACCCGTGCAGGGAGGGCGGTCTGGTCCAGGAGGGATACCTCCCCTGCCGCCTCCTCCCACCGGATCGTCTCGCCGGGCAGGGGGATCACTCCTCCCGGATCGCGTCGGTGAACGCCCGCATCGCCGCCGCCTCGCCCTGGGCCACGCAGTCCGGGATGTCCCGGGGCGCGGTGATGGTGCCAGCCAGGTAGATCCCCGGCCGCTCCGTGAGAATCGGCCCCAGCTTGTCATCCAGGGGCTTCAGGAACCCTGACTCCTCAAGGGGGATGCCGAACCGTTCCGCGATCTCTTCGCTGCCGGGGGCCGGCTCCAGGCCGATGGAGAGGACCACGAGGTCGGGTTTCAGGATCAGGACCTCCCGGGTCTCGGTGTTCTCCACCTGCAGGGCAGGCCCGTGTTCATCGGCCCAGACCTCGCCGGGGAGCCCCCGGAGGAACCGGACGCCCGTCCGCTCCGCCCGGACATAGTATTCCTCGTAGCCCTTGCCGTACGCACGGATGTCCTGGTAGCAGATCGTGACCTCGGTGGCAGGGTGCTTCTCCTTCAGGAGGATCGCGTTTTTTATGGCCGACATGCAGCAGACGCTGGAGCACCAGGGCCGGTCCACGGTCAGGTCCCGGGACCCCACGCACTGGATAAAGACGACAGAGCGGGGCACCTCGCCGGTGGAGAGCCGCCTCACCTTCCCTCCTGTGGGGCCGGAAGCGTTGATCAGCCGTTCGAACTCGAGGGAGGTGATGACATCAGGGATCGTCAGGTACCCGAGCGCCGGCTTCTTCCGGGCATCGAAGGTGCCGTAGCCGGTGGCAATGACCACCGACGCCACCCGGATCTCCAGGGTCTCCTCCTTCTCCTCCTTCAGGATCGCCTCCAGGTCGCAGATGTCGTAGCAGAGCCCGCACTCGATGCAATGGGCGGCGTCCTTCACCACGAGATCGGGGATGGCCTGGGGGTGGGGCTTGTAGATGGCCTTCCTGACACCGATCCCTGCGTCGTAGCCGTGGTACACCTCGACGGGGCAGATGAGCTCGCATTCCCCGCACCCGTTGCACTTCTCCACGTCGATGTACCGGGGCATCCGTTTCAGGGTCAGACGGTAGTTGCCGGGCTTCCCTTTCACCGCGGTCACCTCGGTGCAGGTGTGGAGCCGGATCAGGGGATGCCTCCCCACCTCCGCCATTTTGGGGGAGAGGATGCAGAGAGAGCAGTCGTTCGTGGGAAAGGTCTTGTCGAGCATGGCCATGTGGCCCCCGATGGTGGGCTCCCGCTCGATCAGGTGCACCGGGATCCCGTGGCCCGCGATCTCGAGAGCCGCCTGGATGCCGGCCACCCCCGCGCCTATGACCGCCACCTCACGCATCGCGGTAACTCCGGGCCAGGGCCGCGTACGACTCGGCGTTCTGCTCGATGGAGGCGTTCTCTCCTGCGCTCACCGGGCGGACCACCTTCCCGGGCACGCCCATGACGACAGAGCCCGGGGGGATCTTCGTCCCCTCCGTCACCACCGCCCCGGCAGCGATGAGGGATCCCGCGCCCACGTCGGCGCCGTTCATCACGATGGCCCCCATGCCGACGAGCACCCGATCCCCGATGGTGCACCCGTGCAGGATCGCCCCATGGCCCACCGAGACCTGGGCACCGAGCGTCACCGGGAAGCCACGGCTGGTATGGACCACCGCGTTGTCCTGGATGTTGGAGGACCGGCCGATGGAGATCCGGTCCTTGTCGCCCCGGATCACCGCCCCGAACCAGACCGAGACCCCTGCGTCCAGCGTGACATCGCCGATGACGGTTGCGTTCCCTGCCACAAAGAGCGCCCCGCCCGCACCACCACTCATATTACCATAAAAAGTGCACCATCTGTGGGAATGAAAGTTATGGTGGGCGGGACCTTCTCGCC
>JAJRCY010000181.1 GCA_028678715.1 Methanomicrobiales archaeon
CTCGGCCCGGATGCACCCGCTCTCCGTCACATCGCCGAACCAGTACCGCTGCATGCTGTACTTCATGTGGCCCTTCCCGGACTATATGCATGGTCCCCTCTTCCGAGGGATACCCATCCACCCCAGGTCAGAAGCCGACCACTCCCAGGGAGAGGAGCATCACCGGCACCATCACGGCGCCCATGCAGAAGAGCCGGGGCACATTCAGGAGGTGCGGCACCACCCCAAGCGCCGTGGAGAGGGCGAGTACCAGGAGGCCGAAAGGGCCGCAGAGGAGGAGGGAGAGCAGCGTCACGAAGGCGATCACGCCTGCCTGCACATGGGCGGACCGGAGCACCGAGAAACGGGCAGCCGAGGCACCCAGCCGGATCGTGATCAGGTAGGCGGCACAGGCCGCCAGGCATCCGGCGAGGAGGAGCGAGGTGAAGGGGGGGAGCTCTGTGAGTGCGAGCGCCGCCATGACGCCGTTCCGGGTCCGGGAGAGGGCGTAGAGGGCGGCAAGGCCGAGGAAGGCATTGGCGGTGTTGGAGGCCGAAGCGGCCAGCAGGTAGCCCCGGCGGTCCCCCTCGTACCGGATGGCCGATGCCAGCACCGCGTTCGCCGTCGCGGTGGAGAGCCCCGGGAGCCACCCCACTACCGCCCCGGCAGCGGACCCCAGCAGGGACTGGAGGGCAATGCCCTTCTTCCCGATGGCCAGGCCGGTGAACTGCTGGGAGGGTGCCCCACCCCTCCCGGCCAGGAGAAGTGTGGGGATGCCGAAGAGGCCTGAGAGGAGGGGCATCAGCACGGCGGAGCTCCCGAGGCCATGCCAGGCCAGGTAGCTGTGGGCCAGGGTGAAGAGGCCCAGGATCCCCGATGCGGCAAAGACGGCGAGCGCGAGAGGTGGGGACTCGGCGTCGATGACGAGGAGGCCGGCCACCGCCAGGATCAGCACGCCGATCCAGAGGTCCAGGAACGGCTGCAGGGGAGGGAGCAGGAGGAGGAAGGCCAGGGTGAGGGGGAGGGACACGACCACCGCCATCGCGGAGCCCAGCGCACTGATCCGCACCGCCTCCTCCCCCCTCCCCTCCAGGCAGAGGGCGTGGGCAGGAAGGACGGCGAGCGCCGTGTCCGCGTCGGGGATGCCCAGGAAGGTGGAGGGGATGATGTCCAGGAACGTGTGGGTGACGAGCGCGCCAAAGAGGGCGGCCCCCAGGGCCTCCGGGCCGAAAGCCGAGGCCAGGATCGCCTCGGCACCCAGCAGCACTGATGCCATCGTGTTGGCATGGACACCGGGCACGAGGCCGCTCACCGAACCGATGGCCACGCCAAGCAGCGTTCCGGCGAGCAGGGACCACATCAGTAGAGGGAGTGCGCGGGGCAGCATAAAGAATCCGGAACAGATACCGTCATATCCCGTGGGGTTGATACCTTGCCGGATGAAGATCGCCGTCACCCGGGTACCGGGGAAGGAGGGAAAGGACCGGGAGCTCTGCAACCGGTACGGGCACGAATGCACCGCCGTCTCCCCCCTGCGGGTGGAGGTGTACCGGGACCGGGTGGAGGCTTTTCTCGGGGCGGCCAACCGGGGGGAATATGATGGCATCTTCTTTGCGAGTGCGGTTCCGGCGCAGCTGATCGGGCCCGGCCTTGCCTCCCGTCCCCGCGTGATCGCCATTGGCCCCCAGACGGCCCGGGTGCTCGGCGAGGCCGGTGTGCCCTGCGAGGTGCTCCCGTCGTTCTATTCCCGGGACCTGGTCCCCTTCCTGGGGGATTGGGTGAGGGGAAAACGGATCGGCATCCCCCGGGCGGACGTGGAGAACGAGCCGCTGATCCGGGCCATCCGGGATGCCGGCGGGATTCCCTGCGAGGTCCGGTGCTACGCCCTGATCCCCACGGGGATCCCGTTGCCCCTCGGCGATGCGGCCGCACTGCTCTTCACCAGTGCATCCTCGTACCGGAGTGCCCGCTGGGAGCGGAGGGGGGGGCTCCTCCTCCTGGCCATCGGCGAAATTACCGCGGCTGCCATGCGGGACGGGGGAGATCCGCCTCTGGTCGTCGGGGACGGGTCCCTGGAGGGCACCCTGCGGGCCCTGAACGCATACCTGGCCCGCCTGGAGGGCCGATGATGCCCGGGGACGTGGGTCCGGAATCCCCGGCGCGGCCCCTCACCGGTATCCTGATCGTGGACAAGCCACGGGGGCCCACCAGCCACGAGGTGACCGCGTGGGCCGGGAGGCTGCTCCGTACCTCCGTCGGCCACTCGGGGACCCTGGACCCGGGAGTCTCCGGGGTTCTCGTCGTGATGACGGGACGAGCCGTGAAGCTGGCTCCCGTGCTCCAGCGCAGCGACAAGGAGTACGTCTGCCTGGTGCGGCTCCACAGCGACTTCACCCCGGAGCAGGTAAAGGAGGTGCTGGCTGAGTTCACCGGGAGGATCTACCAGCGGCCGCCCCGGAAGAGCGCGGTGAAGCGCTCCCTCCGGATCCGCACCATCCACGGGATCGATCTCCTGGACCTGCGGGAGCGGCATCTCCTGATCCGGGTGCAATGCGATGCCGGCACCTACATCCGGTCCCTGGCCCACCACGTCGGCCTGGCCCTGGGCACGGGCGCCCACATGGAGGAGCTCCGAAGGACCCGTTCCGGTTCCTTTAGCGAGGGGGAGGCCCATAGCCTCCACGAGATCGCGGACGCGGTCTCCGCCGCCGGGGATGGGGAGCCGGAGCACCTGGCCCGGATGATCCTCCCCGTCGAGCGGGCTGTTACCGGGCTCCCTGTCCTCACGATACGGGACGGTGCTGTCGATGCCCTCTGCCACGGGGCAGCGCTCGCCATGCCCGGCATCGAGGAGAGCGGCCGGTTCCGGAAAGGGGAGACGGTGACCGTCTTCACCCGGAAGGGGGAGCTGGTCTGCACCGCCGAAGCCCTGATGCCATCGGAATCCATCCGCCCGGGGGGA
>JAJRCY010000182.1 GCA_028678715.1 Methanomicrobiales archaeon
ATCATGATCCAGACAGAAAGGGAAGGGAGGGGGGCGTGGACTCCCCTGGAAGATAGAAGGCTGTACGACCTGATCGCAGCCCTGGAGGACCGGACCGAGCACCTGAGCAGGATTCATGCTGTCGAGGCTCTGGGTTCGGCCAGCGATCCCCGGGCCGTAGCCGCTCTCGTTGCGGCACTCAGGGACGAGCACCCCGACATCCGCAGGCTCTCGGCACGGGCGCTCAGGGAGATAGGCTCCATCCGCTCGGTGGGACCCCTGATCGAGTGCCTGGGGGACCCGAAGGAGAAGTGGAAGACCCGCATCTGTGCGGCCGAGGCCCTCGGGCGTATCGGCACGACCAGCGCCGTGGAAGGGCTGGTCGCCCGCCTCATGGATCCATCAGAGGACGTGGAGGCACGGATAGCCTTCGCAACCATCCTGGGGAGTGCCCGGTCGCCGGCGGCAGGGATGGCCCTCCGGGAATGCCTCCAGGATCAGGACCCACGGCTGCGGAAGGCCGCGGAGAAGGTGCTGGGGAAGACGGGGAGGGAGTGAGGGGGGATCCTGTCCCGCCTCATCCCATCTTATGGTCAGGGTCAGTGAACGTTCGTGGATCAGGAAGAAGAGAAGAGAGGATGATCCTCACGATCCTCTTCGGCGGAGTGTAACGGTAGGGGGCAGAGCCCCCTCCCGAACCCGCCCCCTCTGAGGGTATTCCCCCCATCCTTTACCCCGAGACTGTGGGTACCATTTTGAGAGAGCACGCGATCCTGTTACTCAGGATACCTCCTCCTTCCTCTCCTCTATCCTCATCCCCTTGTTGTCGACCTTTGTCTCCACCGCCACCCGGAGACCCAGCTCCGCGATGGCCTTCTCCACATCCTTCCTGCTCCGGTCCGTGATCACCGCGATCGTCGGCCCCACCGACGACATGCCCACAAACTCAAAGCCGGCCTCACGGAGCTTCGCCATGTACTGGTAGATGCGGAAGCCGTGGTGCTCCACCTCGGCCCTCTTTGAACCCCGGAACTCGATCTCCCACATGATGTTTCCCGCACGCACCACGTCTCCGCGTTCCAGCGCCGGGATGAGGTCCATCAGCACCATGTGGCACTTCAGGTCCCGGTCCTTGTAGTCCAGGTTCCGGGCCCGGTTCATCAGGAGCTCGATCTCCCGGGTGCCCGCCGATGAGATGTCAGAGGCGGGGATCACGATGAAGACGTTCTTCCCCTCGGCAAAGGCATGGCGGTATACGAGCGTCAGGTCATCCCCCATGATGGCCATGCCGCCGTGGGTGGAGACCGCGGGGCCGACCCCGGTCTCGAAGCCGAAGGCGACCATCCCGTCGCCCGTCTCCTCGACGAAGTTGTTGCCCATCAGGAGCCGGAGCTGGTCATGGGTGAGGGGGGATCCCACCGCCCGGTTCATGGCATTCAGGGTCGCGATGCAGATCGTGGAGGTGGACCCCATCCCCACGTGGTGGTACTGGTGGTCGCGGGCGGTGATGCGGAAGCCCCCCTGATAGCCGACAGCCTTCCGGAAGACCTCCACATGGTGGCGGAGGACCGGTTCACGGGGATAGTCGATCTCCACATCCTTTGGGGTGCAGGAGACCTCGGCAGTGCAGTACACCCGGACCGCAAATCCCACGCCTCCTCCCCCGGGATGACCGGGAGCGAACCGGTTCATGTCCAGCACCGTGAGGTGGATCCGGGCAGGGGCGGTGACCGCCACAGTGCCCTTCACCGGCTTTAAATGGTACTTTTCCTTGTCGAATCCCAGTGTATTCACCTGGTTTCCGGGCAGGAACGGCTGGAACTCGTACTCCACCAGGTCCAGGTCCCCGCCCCGGATCATCAGTTTCGGCATATGCTCTCAGACCTTCGCGCGATCAAAGAAGATGTTCTTGCCTGCGGCCTTCAGCGGGATCCCGTACCCCACCTGGCACTCCTCCAGCCAGCCCAGGGTGAGGGCGGCCACCCCGCAGGAGTACATCACCCGGTTGTCCACGTTGTGGATCTGGGCAGTCTTCACCGCCGAGCCGATGGCGATGCCCAGGTCCACCATCCGGACGGCGCAGTTGGGGCCCCTCATGGGGGCCTTCTCCGCAGGGGACGCGGGCAAGAACTTCAGCATCGCCGCACAGGTGGCAAAGCCGCAGCCACCGCAGTCGATGCCTGCGGTGGGCTCCTTCCGTGCACCCAGGAGCAGGCACGAATCGCTCTGCTCCACGTTGGCGGCATCCCTCAAAAAGAAGCCGATGCCGCGTGCATCCCCGATGCTCCTCATCGTCCTTGCCAGCAGGGGAAGACCGTCCCGCTTCACCACCCGCGTGACGAGCACGTCTGTCCCCCGCGCCTTCGGGGCAGTCCTTGCCGAGAGGGCCATCAGGCCTGCCACCGTCTCCACGGCCGCAATCTCGTCGTTCATACCGTTCGCACTGTGACACTTCCCACTGATCTGATATAACCCTTGGTGGTTGGTCTCCCTGCCTGCCGGTCATCGCCTCCGCGTTCCCTCTCTCCACTTTCACACCGGCCGGGAGGGGTTGATATGCGCGGAACCGCAGGTACCCGTGTGGCAGTGGCGGCAGAGACCCTCCGGGCCCTGGCGAGGGGGTGCGTCCATGACCTCTGCGTCCCGGGGCACGAGCCTCCCGCAGTCCTTCCGGGAGGAAACCCGGGAGGGAGGGGTGCACCGTGCCGCCACCTCTTCAAGCTGCTCCTCCAGGGCTCCTGCCGGTTCGACTGTGCCTACTGTGCGCTCCGGAACAGCCGCCGGGACCTTTCCCTCACGCCGGAGGAGGCTGCCGGCCTCTTCCTCGGCATGCAGGCGCGTGGCGAGGCGGACGGCCTTTTCCTCTCCTCCGGTGTCGGCGAGGATACGGATTCGGTGATGCACGACCTGGTGGAGACCGGTGAGATCCTGCGCCGGC
>JAJRCY010000183.1 GCA_028678715.1 Methanomicrobiales archaeon
AGCCGTCAGCCTCGACGAACTGCAGTCCGCCCTGGACCGGCTGAGGGGCGCGATCATCCACCAGCGCACCCAGCAGCGGGTGGTCCACCGGCGGGCGGACAGGATACGGGATCGCCGCGTCATCGATATCGATCTCCTGGGTCCCGCCGGCGATGGTGTTTCCATCGAAGTCGTCGGGGAAGCGGGCCTGTACATCAAGGAGCTGATATCAGGGGACGGCGGGCGGACGGACCCGAGCCTCGCAGGGATCCTGGGGCGGCCCGCGCGGGTCACAAGCCTCGACGTTGTGCAGGTGGAAGAGAAGGGAGAGACGGGAGAAGACCATGCCGCATCATCACGGTCCACGGAAGAAGACACGCAGCAAGCTGAAGAAGGAACTCCGCCGGAGGGGTCTGCCCCCCGTCACGACGGTGATCCAGAAGTTTGAGGTCGGGCAGAGGGTGCATATCGTCTGCGAGCCCAGCGTGCACAAGGGCATGCCGCACCGCAGGTTCCACGGAAAGACCGGTACCATCATCGGCCAGCGGGGCTATGCCTGGCTGCTCCAGGTGACAGACGGGGACGCGACGAAGGTCGTCATCGCCCGACCGCAACATCTAAAGGCCCAGAAGTGAAGAGAGGGGTGGGAACGGCATGCGGGTGAAGGCAATGCTTGGAGAAGAGAGGATCACCCTTTCGGAGCTGAAGGACGCCCTGGCCCACGTGGAGGGGGAGCGGAGGGAACAGGGAACCGAGATGTCCTACGAGCTCCGGCGTTCCATCGACCACGTGAACCACCTGGCCAAGATCCCGGGGGAGAAGGCCCGGGCGCTTGTCGAAGAACTCCTGAAGCGGGAGAAGATGAAACCGGACATCGCGTACCGCATCGCCAACATCCTGCCCCGGACCCGGGACGAGCTCCGGGCCATCTACGCGAAGGAGAGGTTCACCCTCACCGGCGACGAGCTGGACGGGATCCTCTCTCTCGTGGCAGCACATCTCTAGAGGAAGGGCCATGAAACCCGAGAAGAAGGAGATCTCTGCAGTAGTGCTGGATATCCTTCAGAAAGGGCATGCGGACGACCCGAGACCGGTCTACAAGCGGGAGCCCCTCGTCCAGGCCGTGGGCGTGGAGCAGTTCAAGCTCCTGGAGCTGGTCCCGAAGCCGGTCGATATCCAGATCCACGAGACCCTGTACATCGGAGACGATGAGCGGGAGAAGGTCGAGCGGGTGAAGCGCAGGATCGGCCACGAGGACCTCACACCCACGGCGAAGGTGGAGCTGCCGTTCGTGGTGGAGCAGATCGTCCGCGAGCACGAGGGGCGCTTTGTCGATTTCTTCAACAAGGCCATCTCCATCACCCCCAAGCTCCACATGCTCCACCTGCTCCCCGGGATCGGGAGGAAGCTGATGTGGGAGATCCTGGAGGAGCGGGAGAAGAAGCCCTTTGAGTCCTTTGCCGAGATCGCCCACCGGATCAAGGCGATCCCTCACCCGGACCGGATGATCATCAACCGGATCCTTGAGGAACTCCAGGACCCGGAGACCAAGTACCGGGTCTTCACCGCACGATGAGCGCGCCCCGGGACCAGCACTTTCTCGTGGACCCGGAGGCCATCGACCGGATCGCCTCCCTCCTTCCCGTATCGGGTAGGATCGTCCTGGAGGTGGGCCCCGGGAGGGGGGCCCTCACCCACGCCCTCCTGGACCGGGGTGCCGAGGTGGTGGCCGTGGAGCTGGACCGGCACCTCTGCAGCGAACTCACTTCCACCTTTTCTGCCGAGATAACATCCGGCCAGCTCCACCTGGTCCACGGGGATGCCACGCGGGTCCCGATCCCCCCCTTCGAGCTGGTGGTCTCCAATCTCCCCTACTCCATCTCCTCTCCCCTCACCTTCCGGCTGCTGGAGATCGGCTTTACCGAGGCCGTCCTCATGTACCAGTACGAGTTTGCCCGTCGGATGCTTGCGGCCCCCGGTTCACACGACTGCGGCCGGCTCTCGGTGATGGTCCGGACCTATGCCGAGGTCACCCGCTGCTTTGACCTCCCGCCCCGGTGCTTCTCCCCGGCGCCCCAGGTCCGCTCCACGGTGGTCCACCTCCGCCCCCGGGACCCTCCGCACCCCATCGCCGACCGGAAGCGTTACGCCGACGTCGTCCGGATCCTCTTCTCCCACCGCCGCAAGACTGTGAGAAACGGGCTCCGCTCCGCCCGGGGGATCTTCGGTGGCGAGGCCGTGGACCGGATGCTCGCTCTCCTCCCGGAAGAGATACTCGCAGCCCGGCCGGAGAGGCTCACCCTCGCGGATTTCGCTGCCATCGCCGGCACCGGCCATGAACCCCGATGACCAGGTATACCCGGTGGAGGCCGATACCCGCCTCCTCCTGGAGGCAGCCCTCGCGGAAGTATATCCGGATGACCGGGTGCTGGAGGTAGGCACCGGGAGCGGTACCATTGCCGCTGCCCTCCCCGCGATAGCTGGCGTGGTGGCCACCGAGATCAATCCCCATGCGGCATCGGCTGCCCGCCGGCTGGGGGTGGCGGTGGTCCGGACCGACCTGGTCTCGGGCCTCTGTGACCGGTTCACCCTTGTCGTCTTCAACCCGCCCTACCTTCCGACGGCACCGGAGGAGCGGATCCCTGACTGGATGGAGCGGGCGCTGGACGGCGGGCCGACGGGGAGGGAGGTGATCGCCCGGTTCCTCCATGACGTGGGACACGTGCTTGCCCCCGGCGGCCGGATTCTGCTTTTGATCTCATCGCTGACCGGAGAATGGGAGGTGGGGAAGATCCTGGATGCGGAAGGATACACATCGGAGAAGGTCCGCTGCATGGAGTATGAGGGGGAGGAACTCATGGTACTGAGGATCAGGCGGCGGATACATCGGTGAACTCTGCTGGGAATGGCTCTACTCTAATGCACTCCTCA
>JAJRCY010000184.1 GCA_028678715.1 Methanomicrobiales archaeon
ACGAGGACCGGTACAACGGACTGCCCATGATGTGGCGGGACATCTATGACACCGACGACCCGGCGGGCTACCGCTCCTTCCGGATCGTGCTGGATCCGGACAGCGCAGCCCCGATCCCGGCCCGGTTCTTCTACGACGCTATCGAAGAGCTCTTTGACCGGAATTTCCTGAAGACCCTGTACCGGGACGCGTCCCTGGGCCGCCTCTTTGAGGAGTACGTCCAGATCCGCTGAGATCCAGCATGGCACTCCCCACTGATCCTGCCCGGATCTGCGCCGATCTGGTGCGGATCCGGAGCGAGAACCCGCCCGGCGATACCACTGAGGTGGCCACGTACATCCGGGAGCACCTGGATGCCCTCGGCATCGGGTCCCGGGTGATCCGGAAGCCCGGGGGCAGGGAGAGCCTGGTCTCCCCCGACCCTGTGGCAGGTCTCCTCTTCTGTGGTCACCTGGACGTGGTCCCCGTGGGAGAAGGGGAATGGTCGGTGGATCCCTTTGGCGGCGAGATCCGGGACGGGATGCTGTACGGGAGGGGTGCAAGCGACATGAAGGGCGGCTGTGCCGCCATCCTCTCGGCCGTGGGAACCCTGGTGGAAGCGGGTAGGGAGCCCCGGGTCAGCCTGGCCTTTGTCGCCGACGAGGAGACGGGCGGGAAGCTGGGGATCCGGGCGGTGCTGGACGCAGGCCTGATCCCGCCCGGGGACTGTCTGGTGGCGGAACCCACCCCTCCGCTCCACCCCTTGATCGGGCAGAAGGGGCTGCTCCGGCTGGCGATCCGGTTCCGGGGCCGGCCAGGGCACGGGTCCCTCTACCCCCGGGTCGGCGTCTCGGCGGTGATGGAGGCACTCTCCCTGCTCGGGCATCTGAAGAAGGCTCACGACAAGGTGTACCCGCCCCCCGCAGTACTCAGGGAGTCCGTGGAGGTTTCCGCTGAGGTGCTGGGCGGGATCTTCGGCATCCCGGATCCCGGGGCGGTGCTGCAGCGGATCACCTACAACCCCGGGAGGATCGAGGGCGGGGAGAAAGCCAACGTGGTGGCGGCCCGGTGCAGCCTGGAGCTGGAGCTCCGGATCCCCTTCGGGGCCTCGACTGGCCGGGTGCTCGCCTCTCTCCGTGCCCGGGCAAAGGGGGCAGAGGTGGAGGTGCTGTCCCGGTCAGAGCCGAACTTCACCTCGCCGGATGTGCCCCTGATCGGGATCCTCTCCCGCGAGATCCGGCGGGTCCATGGGGGGGAACCGCGCCCCATCGTCCAGTGGGCGGCCAGCGATGCCAAGCATCTCCGTCCCGCAGGGTTCCGGGTGGTGGAGTACGGGCCGGGGGATCTCACGACGCTGCATGCCGTGGACGAGCGGGTCCCGGTCCGGGCCCTGGAGCAGGCCGCGGAAGTGTACCGCGGGGTTATTTCTGTGTACCAGGGTTAAGGCTTCCAGGGCTTACCGCGACGGGCGCGGTTTGGGAGCCGGGAAATCTTCAGGAGGGTATTGCCCGGGTCAGGTCGTGGGGAACTCTCCTCATCGGGAGAGGGCGACGGGAGGGGGCAGAGCCCCCTCCCGGTCCCACCCCCGCGAGAGGATAATCCTTTCCAGGCCGTTTTTTCCAGGTGGGGATGCCAGTTCCCGGATTGCACCTGGATCTGTACCTCTCCCCTTTTCCGCATCCCTTTTTATAGCCCCCTCTCCTACCAGTAGTGATCTCGATGGGGAAGAAGGGAAAGGGGAAGGGTAAGGGGGAAAAGGCCCCGCAGGAGGCCTTCACGGACTGCGATCCGGATCCGAAGCAGCCGGCCGTTCCGCCCGGTGCACTGCTCCGGGATCCCGGCAAAGCATGGGAGCTGCTCCGCACCCGGCGGCTGCTCCAGGTCCTTCTCGGGGTGGTTCTGGCAGGGTTCCTGCTCCGGTTCCTGAACCTGGGGACGAACTCCCTCTGGCTGGACGAGGCATCCACCCTGGGGTTTGCGAGAAAAGGCCTCGTGGAGATCTGGGGGACCCTTGCGGCCGGGGAGTTCAATCCCCCGCTCTTCTACTGGATGGAGCACCTGATGCTCGCCTTCGGTGAGAGCGAGGCGGTGCTCCGGTTCCTCCCGGCGCTCCTCGGCTCCCTGACGGTGGTGGTCATGTACCTGACAGCCCGGGAGGTGCTGGACCGCCCTTCCGCCCTCATCGCGGCCGCGCTCCTGGCCTTCTCTCCCTTCCATGTATATTTCTCGCAGGAGGCCCGTGCCTATGCGCCCATGCTCTTCTTCTTCTCCTTTGCCCTCCTCTTCTTCCTCCGGGCCACCCGGAGAGGGGGTTACGGCAACTGGATCGCCTTCGGGGCCTTCGGGGCTCTCGCGTTCTGGACCCACTTCTACGCCATTGTGCCGGTGGGCGTGCTGGTTCTCCTGGCCTTCGTGTTCCGGGCCAAGGCCATCTCGGGGAACCTGAAGGAAGCCGTGGCACCGGTCCTTGCCTCCGTTGTCTTCTTCCTTCTCGCCCTGCCTCTCGTCCTGATCACGGTCCAGCTCTTCTTCCTGCGGACAGGAGGGGGACCCAGCTTCGGCATCCAGGGACTCGCCACCTTCACCGAGACCCTGGTGCAGATATCCGGGTTCAACGTCTTATTGGCGGTGGTCCTGCTCGCACTCTTCATCATGGGTGTTGCCTGGTTCGCTCCCCGCGACCGTGCCCTTGCAGTCCTGATACTTTCCGGCCTCGCACTGCCGCTTCTCGCGAGCGTGGTACTCTCCTACCGGATGCCCATGATGCCCCGGTACCTGATCTACCTGCAGCCGTTCCTGTTCCTGGGGGTTGCCGCTTCATTCCCCGTATTCTGCAGAGTGATCCGGAACCGGTACCTGGCCGTGGCGGCGGTGCTCCTGATCCTCCTGGCCTCGGTCCCGTTCTTTGCCTCCTACTACACGACCC
>JAJRCY010000185.1 GCA_028678715.1 Methanomicrobiales archaeon
AACACCTACCAGCCGACGGTCACCAAGTCCTTTGAACTCCTCTGCCAGGCTGGCGGGTTTGAAGAGGATGAATACGTCACCTACACGCAGGGAGGGTGGGGTGGACAGCCCGCCGGACAGAACGTGGGACAACTCCTGTTCACGAACTTCGACTCGGTCTATCCATCGGGACAGGTTGAGGTGGGAATACCCGAATCCGGTGGATTCTCGATGATTTTCGAGGGCCCCGAAAGCATCCAGAAGCCGCCACCCAATTACCTGCCTGCCGGTGGTACCGCCGGCCCGCTGGACGATGATTACGAGTTCGATGGAGAGGATCCGGATCCGACGACCACCGGTTCGGGCGTATTCGGTGGCCAGGTGCTGGCGCTCCAGCTGAACGTGGACTTCGCCGCTGCGGGTAAGACCGGTGGGGACCTGAACTCCCTGATCCTGACCGGCCTGACCGATGACGGTGGGTACAAGCTCGCCTACTTCAACGGCATGACCGTCAGCCAGGTACTGGCCCTGGCCAACCAGGTGCTGGGAGGCGCAACACCTCCGGATGACCTCACGGTATCGGATGTGAACCAGATGGTAGACCTGTTGAACAACGCCTTCGATAACGGCATACCCACGGGATGGGCCCAGCTGCACGTGATCGCACCCTGTATCCCCGGCGGGGCTACCGGCTACGGGTCCGTGACCGGAACCGGGGGAACCCGGTCGACCCCCCTCACCCAGAGCGGGAGCCACTATCTCGGCAGCATTCCCAATGTCGTGACAGGGACGTATGACGTGGAGTTCTACTACCTGGTGGGACAGGTGAAGACCACGATGTGCACGACTGATGATGAGAGCATCCAGGCACCCATCACCAATTACTGCAGTTGGCCCCAGGCGCCCTGACCTTTCCCACCCATTTTTCCCAATCGTTTGAATGGTCCTACTGCTCTTGGTGGTAACGGTCCATCTCCCCCCCTTTGCAGGACCTTTCTGATAGAGCCATATTTTTCACGGTCTATCCACATATACCGTACCGATGCGCCTGGAGCACCTGTTCTTCAACCTGGCTGTCGCCATCGTCGTCGGCATGGCCTACCGGCGGATGACGGGACGGGATCCGTCGGTGATCATCGTCCTCGCGGCCTTCCTCCCCGACCTCAATGTGGTGGTGCATGCGGGTGTGCACCTGCTGGCGTGGATCTCCGGGATCACCATTCTTTTCTACCACGGGAGCTTCCACAACATCCTGGCGCTGGCCGCCATCTCCTTCGGGGTCGCCTTCGTTGCCTCCCGATTTGGGATCCGGTTTCGGGACGCCGGCCTCTGCACGGCCATCGGCTACGGAACCCACCTGGTCTGCGATGCCGTGGCGTTCAATGACGTCTCCCTCCTGCTCTGGCCCCTCGTCCCCGCGACGACCGTTCCGGTGCCCTACTGGTACAACCCCAACTTTCTCCATATCGCACAGGGGTCAGTGCTGGCGGTCGCGGTGACGCTTGTCCTGCTCGCGGCACTGGTGCGTACATATGTTGAGGGGAGGGGCTGGATCAGGAACTACACCCATCCACAATTCACCTGAAAGCGGTGCCGGTGCACCATCGAACGTGTGGTGGGGAGCGGCTGATGAACAGAGGGTTTCGCCCTGAATCCATTGTATCTATCACCGGTTGAAATTTACCCGGCCCGAAGAATGTCACTCCGCCCGACAGGGGGATCGGATCGGTTCGCGTCCCCGGAGGTTCACGGGGGAGGGCCGGTCTCCCGTAAAACCGTAACCTTAAGGAAGACGGACAGAGAACACCATCTGGATCCGGGTACCGCATGATCGTCTCGATGCACCAGCCCAATTTCCTCCCCTATCTCGGTTTCTTCCAGAAGATGGCCAGTGCGGAACTCTTCATATTCCTTGACGTGGTGCAGCTCACCGAAGGCGGGTATACCCGGCGGGTCAGGATCCGGACACGGGAGGGATCCGACTGGCTCTCCATCCCCATGAGCGGCGGGAACCGCCTGGTTCCCATAGACCAGGCGGTCCTCCTTCCCGACCAGCGGTGGCGGAAGAAGCACCGGAACCTCCTCACCGCCAACTACGATCAGGCCCCGTTCTTTGACCGCGAGTTTGTCGAGACCTACTATGCCCGGCCGTTCACAGGGCTGCGGGAGATGAACGAGGTAGGGATCTTCTACCTGATGGATCGTCTGGGTATCCGGGTGAAGACGGTGCGGGCCAGCGACCTCCCTGTTGACAGAACCCTGAAATCCACCGATCTCTTGGTGGACATCCTCTCCCGCGCAGGGGCAGATGTCTTCATCTCGGGGTCAACCGGCCGGACCTATATGGACGGGAAGAAGTTTGCCGATGCAGGGATCGAACTGCAGTTCCTTGACTTCCACCCCCGGGTATATCCCCAGCGCTGGCCGGGATTTGTCCCCTACCTCTCGGCCATCGACCTGGTCTTCAACGTCTCCCCGGAAGAATGCCGGAGCATGGTTGCCGGCCGCCGGGAAGCCCAGACGGGGTAACCGACCGGGATTGGAATTCTCCCCGCATCACCGATGAAAAGACGAAATATTCATCATACCCCGGCCCAAAGGATGCTGTTCGAGGGAAGACAGTCCGATCCCGGGCCACACTCCGGGCCGGAAGATGAGGCTGCATGACATGGCGAAGGAGAAGTACAGCTGCACGTTCACCTTTGCGGATACCCTGGAGGCCACGGATACCTATCCCTTCTCAGTCTTCGATCGCCGCAGCTGGCGGTTCACGGTGAACCGGAAGGTGTACGAGATCGGCGAACGGCATCCCGTGATCCCGGAGATCGCACGCAGGATCATGCGCCTGCGATTACTCTACAGGAGGGCTATGGCAGGAACATTGAATCCGGGGAATCCCCCGGCAGACGCGAGAATTCTGAACCT
>JAJRCY010000186.1 GCA_028678715.1 Methanomicrobiales archaeon
GAAGGATCGTGGGATCGATCTCCGTGTACTTCGGGCGTGCATAGACATCCATGAAGAACTCCGCGGGGCGGGCAAAGGATGGATTGTCGTACTCGACCGGAGGCTGATCCGGAACCTCATCATCGGGACCTCGGTGACAAAGATCTTCCCGCCCGTGGCATTCTGGAGTGCCGAGACGAACCTCCCGGCATCAGGTGCAGGGACCCAGCCCTCGGCAACAAAGGCCTGCTCCGTGGTGGCAAACTGGAGGGGAATCTCCTTCTGTTCCACGTCGGCCATGAGCAGTTCCTCGCTGGCAAGGAGCCAGTCCGCGTGGGCCTTCCTGATCTCCTCCGCTTTCTCTTCTGTGCGGGCGAGCTCCTTTCGGATCTCCGCGAGGCGGGCATCGTAGATCCGGCTGAGTTCCGCCGGGGATCCTTCTCCTGCCGGGATCGGAACCGCCCTGAAATGGGAATCGATGAGGGTACGCTCGACCCTGAGGTGAGCTTCCTTCGGGGTGAAAACCACGATGAATTTGCCCGGCACCGTATCGGTGAAGAACTTCTCGTGGGGGGCCGGGATCTCCACATCACGGGGTATGTGGCCGGCAAAGACCGAGAGATGTTCATAGCCGTGGTAGAGGTCCAGGTCGAGGGGTACCGCCCCGAAGGGTTGTATCTCCCGCAGCAGATCGTCGTATTTCTTCCGATCGGTCTCCAGGATGACCCGCTTCCTGCTGATCTCATTCTCCACGTCATTCCGGATACGGGGAAGCTGCGTCTCCAGCCATGCACGGAGCTCCGGGGCCGGTTTCTTCCCGACAGATTCCGGGGTTTCCCGTGAGATGCCGAGAGTCGAGAGAAGGCCGCGGACGGTCACCAGCTGGGCCGCGGCCTCCCCCGCCCCGGGGAGAGGCATCCCTATCCTGAAGCCCTCGTAGTCTTCTCCCCGGGCCTCGGTGAAACCCTGGACATGGAAGAGGTGGTGGCGGTAGATCTCCTGGATGACGGAAGCCATCTGCTCCTTCAGACCCGCCATGAAGAGGCGAGTCATCGGCTTAGCCCTGAGCATGCAGCTCTTCCTCGAACCGCGATGAGAGGAACTTCACCGCCTTTTCAAAATTCTTTCTGCCCTTCTCCCTCATCTCTGCAGCCTGCTTCTCGCCCTCTCCGAGAGCCGCTGCAGACCTCCTCTTTGCCTCCTCCCTCGCTTCTGCGAGTCGGTTCTTCCTCCGCTCCTCCAGGTCCACCTTTGCCTTCATCACGAGTTGATCGGATCTCAGTCCGGCCTCGGTCACCCGGCGTTCCCGCTCCTCCTTCACCTCGCGGATCATGGTACGGTACTCTTCTTCGGCCTTTTTGATGCTCCTGAGAACCTCGGTTTTCATTCAGCCCTCCTTCTCGAATGCGTAGTACAAGTCGGAAAGAAGATTATATATGTGTTATTGTTTGTTTTGTCGAGAGAGATCGCGGAGGTAATCGATGGTGGAGGAGGTCGGCAGATTCTCCACCATCACCGCCCCCTCTTCCCCCCGCAGGATGATACCGGCCAGTTCTTCGGATGAACAGAGGAGGTGCTGCTCCGGGTGGGTTCCCCGCTGGATCCCACAGTCCAGGCGGATCTCTCCTGCCACCGAGACCACGTGACGCAGGCGCCGGGATCCCGGGTGGCCCCGGGGCAGCACCACCAGGGGGGCATGGTGATCCCTCACCAGCCGGAAGAGGAGAACGGCAGGCTCCAGCGGGCCGCCCTCGGGGGCGGAGACCACCACCAGGTCATCCGGTTCCACGGACTGGACGATCTCCCCGGCAGAGTCTTCCAGAAAAAGGGTAAATTCCTCGCGGGCGGGGGCTGCCAGGACAAAAGAGGAGCGCCCCCGGATCACGAGGACCCCGTCGCCGGGGGAATACTTCATTCTTCGGCCACGTTATCGGACTGGCAGCTGGGGCAGACCGGCCTCCGGCCCACGCCCTTGAACTTCTCGCCGCAGTCTTTGCACTTATAGTCCTTGCCCTTCACCCGCTCCGTGTATTCCACGTCCATCGGACCGCCGACAGTACACATCTCTCACACCTCAGGGAGACATACGCGCCCGGTGACTTAACGGTATCGTGGGACCCCTGCGCACCGAGGGGTGGGGAAGGGGATCTCTGCGGGGGCTGCCATCATTATATCGTGATGCCTGCGAGAGCGAGGAGGACAAGGATGATCGCCCCGGGAAGGCCGCCGAAGGCGCAGACGATCACCGTGGCCGGCGAGATGGTGATGTCAGAGGCGCCGAACCAGGACATCACGTGGAGCTGATTCAGGAGAAAGAGTGTGATCAGGCCCACCAGGGCATTGATCAGCAGTACGACCACTTTCCTCAGCAGGTAATAGATCACCGCGGCCACGACGACAGCCAAGAGGATGGCCAGGATCAGCTCGAGCATGATCAGGAGATGGGCGGGCAGGATATATGGGCATTCCGGTTGGAGCGGACAGGTGGCTGCCATCCCCGCCGTGAACCATGCTGAGATCTTCCACTCCACGGAATTTTGCGACTGCAGAATACTGGTAAGACGCTCTTGGGGGCTCCGCCCCCGCCGCGTGGGCATCCCCCGCGGTTATCCTGGACTGGAGATCCACTCTGTCGCAGACCAAAGGAGAGACTATCCTCATTGGGGGAGGGTCCGGGAGGGGGCAAGCCCCCTCCCGCTCCATGTCACTGAAACTTCCTGTGGTATGGATTCGGAAGAAAACAGGGATCGCTTCATCCTCACGCGGGGGGGCGCCCACGCGGCGGGGGGACCGCGAGGTCCCCCCTGGAGCGTCCCACCAGTCGTTATTCACAGGAAAAAGAGGAACTATTATGATGAGGACCGAAATGGTCGGAC
>JAJRCY010000187.1 GCA_028678715.1 Methanomicrobiales archaeon
GATGTAGTTGGGTGACCCGAGCACGATCCCGTCCGCACCCATCATCCGGTCAAAGAGATCAGGAAAATCGTCGATGAGGGTGCATTCCCCGGTGTCATAACACGTGCCGCAGGCGGTGCAGTATTCGATCTCCAGCCCGCAGAGGTCCACGAATTCGGTCTCTGCACCTGCGTCGCGGGCCCCTTCCAGCACGGCGTTCACCAGCCGCAGGGTCTGGCTCTCCTTCCCCTTCGGGCTGGCATTGATACCAAGGATCTTCACAGGGCTTCAACTCCTCTGTAGGGGAATCAGGGATTCCGGAGATAAAGGTAGCGGATCCCGGCCGGCGCCATGCTTTATGGGCCGCGAGAGTGATCTCTCTCATATGACTCTGAACCGGCAGCGGGCAATGATGCTCGGCATCCTTCTCCTCCTCGCGGCGCTCGCGGCCGCGGGATCAGCCCACGAGATCCGGATCACCGCGGATCCCGCCGACCAGGCGGCTCCCGCCATCTGGGAGGACAGGATCGTCTGGCAGGACTTCCGGAACGGCAACTGGGACATCTACCTCATGGAGATGGCCACGGGCACCGAGACCCGGATCAACAAGGACACGGTTGACCAGAAGTCCCCGGCCATCTGGGAGAATCAGATCATCTCCACGGACTACCGACAGGGGAGCCCCGACATCTTTGTGTACAATACCGTCAAGGGGTCAGGGCGACCGATCGCCACCGCGTCACAGAACACCAAGTTCCCCCGGATCTGGGGCAGCCTTGCCGTGTGGGAGGTGTCCCACAGCGGGGACGATGACGTGGTGCTCTACAACCTGACCTCCGGGATCGAGACCACCCTTGCGAAGGGCTCCCAGGCCCAGAAATCCCCGGCCATCGCCGAGGACCTGGTGGTGTGGGAAGACAACCGCGGGGGAAGGACCGCCATCTATTCCTACCGGCTCAGCACGGGAGCCGAGGCATGGGTTTCACAGGGCCCTGCGGGCCAGTACAACCCGTCCGTGTACGGAGACCTGGTGGTCTGGCAGGACCGGCGCACCGGCAACGATGACATCTTCCTGGCGAACGTTGTCACCGGGGAGGTCCGGCAGGTGACCACCGATCCCGCGGACCAGCGGAACCCCCGGATCTGGGGGGACCGCATTGTCTGGGAAGACCGGCGCAACGGCAATACAGACGTATACCTGTATACCATTTCCACGGGAAGGGAGGAGCGGCTCACCACCGATGCGGCTGACCAGAGAAGCCCCGCCATCTGGGGCGACCGGGTTGTCTGGGAGGACTGGCGCAACGGCAACGCCGATGTGTACCTGTATACCCTGGAGGCGCTGCCATCACCAGGCGCGTCTCCTGTCGGCGGGGCCGAGGAACCCATGCCCCTGGAGCCGATGCTGCTTCTCCCCGCGGTGGCGGGGGCCTGGGCCCTCACCTCCCTGCGCCGGGGCCGGTGAATCGGTCCTTTTTTAGGGTCCCCCTCCTTCCTGACCCACACCCCCATATACTAACGGCGCCTACACTCAGGATGGCATGTCGTCCAGAAAGAACATCACCATCGGGATCACCATCAACCTGGACAACTACGAGAACCTCCGCCTGGAGGTTGCCGGCGAGGCGGATGACGCCGGGGGAGTGGAGGAGCTGATCGCGTTTCTGGATACGCTCCTCCTGCGGCTGGGCCGCGGCGACGCAGCGACCGCCGAGCGGGTGGAGGCCTACCGCCGGCGGGTCATCCAGCGCCCCGCTCCCCCCGGAGCGCCGGGTGCAGCCCGTGCCAGGGCCGAGCCTGCCCGGGAGCGGCCGGTGCTGCAGGCCGTGCCCCGGCCGCCGTCCCCGCCTGCCGCACCTCCGGCATCCGCCCGGGCAGCGGCGGGTCAGCCGGCACCCCCGCGCCCGGCGGAGCCTGCCCCTGCGCCCGTACGGGAACGCCCGCCCAAGACCGCGGTCCTGGGGGTGGAACTGCCCCCCTCTGCCCTGGACGAGATCGTCGCCGCCTCCGAGGCTGCCTCTGCCTCGCGCCGGCAGGGGGAGGCGCCGGCCCGCGCCCTCACCATGGAGGACGTGGTGCACCTGGAGGAGGACGCCGAGAGGGAGGCAGCCCTCCAGCCTCCTCCCGCCCCCGGTGCCCGGAAAGCACCGGCGGCCAGTGCCGTGGCCCGCGAACGGGAGGCTGCCGCCAGGGCAAAGAAACCCGCTGCACCCCCCGTTCCGGAGACCGGCACCGTGCCGGTCCCTCCGCCGGAGGCTGCCCCCTCAAGAGAACCGGAGGCCCCGGCCGGCGATGTAATCTGCCAGGAGTGCGGGGCGCCGGTGGGGAAGAGCCAGCAGAAACTCTCCCAGCTCTTCATGGGGAAGATCCTCTGCCGGAAGTGCATGAACCCATAACCGCGCTGCATGAGATGATCTTATAACCCCTGCGGGGCAGAGAGTGGTACGGTATGAAGAAGAGCCTGCTCCAGTGGGACGAGACCCTCTTCCGGGACCCCGAGGTCTTTGAGCTGGACTTCGTGCCCGAGCAGTTCCACCACCGGGAGAACCAGATGCGGGAGCTGGCCTTCCAGATCCAGCCCGGCCTCCGGGGCGGCCGGCCCCTGAACACCGTCTGCCGGGGCCTCCCCGGCACCGGGAAGACCACCTCGGTCCGGAAGCTCTTCGCCGAGATCGAGGAGACGACAAAGAAACTCGTGCCGGTCTACGTGAACTGCCAGATTGACAACACGAAGTTTGCCATCTTCTCCCAGATCTACCGGAAGCTGGCCGGCCACCTGCCGCCCGCCTCCGGCACCTCCTTCAAGCAGGTCTTTGACGCCATCGCCCGGATCCTGCAGCGGGAC
>JAJRCY010000188.1 GCA_028678715.1 Methanomicrobiales archaeon
GATCATATCGTAGGATCGCCGGAGAGCTTCTTTCTCTGGGATGCCGTCGCGGCCCCGGTACACATCGACCGTATCCACACGGTGGCCCCGGGCCTCAAGGCAGGCTGCCAGTTCCCTCCCGCCGTGGATCGTATCCAGCACCAGGAGGTCCATGGGCCGGTCAGAGATGGTTCCGGATGGCCCGCTCGGCGTTCTTGAGCATGAGGTCCGCGAGGAGGGGATCGGTGCCGATGGGATCTGCAAAGATCAGCGGTACAGAGGCATGGTTCTTCTGGAAGGTCCCGCGGCAGGATCCCTCGGCAAGGCCCAGGATGGCGGGGATGTCCCTGTTGATATGCACGCCCCGGGCCAGGAAGAGGGGCACAACCACGATCGCATCCACGTCGTCATTTTTGAAATCCGCAAGGGCCTCCTCCACGCTGGGGGCGTTCATGGACATGAACCCGCACCGGACCACGAACTCGGGACGCCGGGATCCGATCAGGCGTGCGGTCTCCTCCACCAGTTCCTTGTTGTATGGCAGTTTGCTGCCATGCCCTACCAGCAACAGACCCTTGCGGCTCATCACCTACACTCTATGACCCTCCGCCATAAAATGGTTATTAAATCGCCCGTCGTATGACCTTCCGGTCCTCACCCGATGCCGGGTCCTGGGATGAACCTGCGGGGGTGGGACTCCCATCCCATCCAGGGCATACCGGCCGGAAGATCGGCATTCCCAGGTCTCGCAGACGCGGGATCACCTGCAGGAACAACTCGCCGGGGGGGATCGGTGCCTTTCCTCTCTTCCGATTCCACGCACTTCTCCTCCCCCCGTGCGATCATGGATCTGACCCCCCCGTTTCCAGCCCAGGAGTACATCTGACGGTACCCTCACAAACCGCGTCTTCCCCATCAGTTAAGGGATATTGCGCAGAATCCATTCGTTCTATATGATATTTTTGGTATGGTGTGGTGATGGTATCATCGAGGTATTATGAAAAAAAAAGTAAACTGGAGATTTTTATTAGAAATATTCAATATTTTGATTTTAATATGTCAATATTTTCCCTTTGATTTTTGCTTTTTTTCCCTTGAAAGAAAGATTAATTACCTCTTTTGGCGAATGGCTCCGTGTATCCATAAGATCCGGTGAGGGTCGTCCCTGCAGGTATCCTTCCGGATCCAGTGGGTGGTGATGACATGAAGCAAATGATGAAGTTCGGACTCATTGTTCTCCTGCTTGTGGTCCTGGTGACCACCGGGACAGCCCAGGGCCTTGGTGCAACCAAGGAGGTATTAAACAATCCTGTCCCCTACGGCGAAGCGGCCAATTTCAAAATAACGGTGACAAATAACGAGGGAGTTCCACTCTGGGTCACCGTGGACGACCCGGAGGCGCCGTTATGCGATTATAGTGGCGCCACTCTTCTCCCCGGACAAACGGGTTCGTACTATTGTAACTCGAATGACGGTCTGACCAGATCCTTCAGAAACACGATCGATGTTACCGGGACTGACGGTCTGGGCAACACGTTCAAGGCCACGGCCTACGCAGATGTCATCGTCCAGGACTGCCAGCCCAGGTTCGAGGTGAGCATCGAGCCCGAGACCCAGAGCGTGGGGTACGGCGGCACCGCCTCGTGGACGGTGACGGTGAAGAACACCGGCACCTGTCCGCTGAACTCTGTGTACGTCACGGACGTGAACACCGCGGTGGCGGTTGACGCCGGCTGTTCCAAGAAGATCGGGAACCTCGACGTGGGCAAAGACAGCACCTACACCTGCTCACAGGCCAACGTGGTGGCTGACTTCACGAAAGTGGTCGCCGCATACGCCCGCGATCCCAAGGGTAACCAGGGCTCGACCGGTGACTCGGCCTCTGTCAAGGTGATCCCGTGCTACCCGGCCATCTCCATCACCGGCACGCCGGCGGGCCAGTTCGTCCACAGCGGCGGCACCGCCAAGTGGAAGATCACGGTGACCAATACCGGTGACACCGACCTCACCGGCGTGGCCGTCTCCGGATCGGTCTGCAAGAAGACCATCGGGACCCTGAAGAAGGACGCCTCGTCCACGTACTCCTGCAGCAAGGCAGGCCTGAAGCTGGGCGGGTTCCGGGGCGGGAACATCTACACCTACCCGCTGAAGGCTAAGGGCACTGCCTGCGGCAAGACTGTGACAGCCAACGAGGCCCTCTGGGTGACGGTGAAGCCGAAGGTATAAAGGGGGATGTGGAACCGGAAACGTCCACCATCTCAACTCGGGGGAGACGGGCCCCCCCTCCCTACCCCCCTCCTCTCTCCTTTTGTAACGCACAAGAGAGGGGAACGTGCCCTCTGTTCCCTTACCCGGGCATTTCGCTGGTGCACATTATCCCGGGGATCCTCTGTTCTCTGGTGGTTCCAGCCATAATCCTTTAAAAGCTGCGGGTGCAATGGTTATGAATTCATGACGGGCGCGTACGAGCGGTTCGAACTCCTGCTGAACGACCGGGTGGTGAAGACCCCCATCGCCATCTCTGCGATGGCCGGCTGGGTGGACGCTGCGTACGTGGAGGCCCGGAAGGAGCACGTGGGTGCCGCCTTCATCGGGGGCTACTCGGTGGATGCGCCCACCCTCCAGGCGAGCCGGGAGATGGCTGCGGCCGGAAGGCAGGAGTTCCTCCCTGACGATCCCCTGGCGGAGCTGGACCGGCAGCTGGAGCGCGTGGAACGCACCGGTGTCGTGGCAGGGGTGAACCTGCGGGCCTCCTCACCGGAGTCCTTCCGGGAGGCTGCCCGGGCCCTGGGAGACCGGACCGTGTACGAGATCGATGCCCACTGCCGGCA
>JAJRCY010000189.1 GCA_028678715.1 Methanomicrobiales archaeon
AATACCTTACCGTTGGATTATCATGGGTTTTCTGACGGTAACCGGGCGGGATTTCCTGTTGCCGGGCGGATGCGGATCTTCAGGATTCTGGAGAGTAACAAGAGGATTCTCCGTACTCACTGATTACGAGTGAGACGCTCTTCTGGGGCTCCGCCCCCGCCGCGTGGGCATCCCCCGCGGAGGATGGGATGATCATCGGTAAAACCGACCTGACGAACTATCCTCAGCAGGGGGGGCGCCCACGCGGCGGGGGGGCCGTCAGGTCCCCCCTGGAGTGTACCAGTACCGGTCTTCAGATATCGGCACCGGCCTGACTTGAGAATAGGAACAGTAACGGCCCTGTTCGATCACCGGTTGTGAAAAAGACTTGCGCAGATACAGGTCCCCGGCCAGGCGCGCCACGCATGGACAACAGTGTACCTTACATTCCATCAAAGTACTTTATTATACAGAAGGGTGAGTCTCCGGTATGTGGTCCGAGATCATAGGGGAGTTTGCGGATTCCCCGTCGCAGGCGAAGGTGGCCCGGTTCCTGCTGGAGAACGGCTTCGGCGTGAACGATGAGGGGAGGGTGGTGGCGAACGGCGTGGAGATACCGGCCACCCACATCGCCCATGCCATCGGCTCGGACCGGCGCGTGGTGGACGCCACGGCGAGACGGGTCCTCTCCAACCCCACGCTGGCCGCGGTCTTCCGGAACCTGCGATCCACGCCGGACCTCTCCCGGGTGGGACGGTCCCTGGGCCTCTCGGTGATCACCGTCATCCCCCGGAACGCCCAGGAGAAGGGGATCGTGGAAGCGGTGGTGCGGGCCATCGTGGACCATGACCTGGGGATCCGGCAGATCTTTGTGAACGATCCCTATCTCTCCGAAGAGCCGCGCCTGGTCGTGATCGTGGACGGAACACCCCCCGCAGTGCTGTACGAGGAACTCCGGTCCCTGCCGATGGTGCAGCAGCTCATCATCTGAAGGCCTCCATCCGGATCCAGAGCCGGTAGTGCCTATAACGGAGCCGCTGCTTCAGGTGGTAGCCCTGCTGCAGGAGCCGGACAATCGAGCCTTCCCGCTGCCCCTGGACCAGGTTGTCGGCATTGGCGACAATCTGCTCCTCGAGGGTCTGCGGCATGCAGTCCCGGGGCAGGAGGCCCAGGAGGGAGCACTCATCCGCGGTGAGGCCTGCGCCGATGTGCCGCTCCGCCACCCGCACCACGTCTTCAGGGATACCCATCTCCCGGAGGATCGCCGCCCCCTCCTGTGCGTGGGCAACGGTATGGCTCCGGCACCGGCCGATGTCATGGAACATGGCCCCCTGCCGGACCAGCTCCCGGTCCACGATACCGGATCCTGAAAACGTGAGGGCAAGGGTGCAGACAGCCCGGCAATGGGCGATGACCCGTTCGCTGCACCCTTCCCTGCGCAGGAGATCTTCGGGGGGATCACTCATGCCCGAGGCAGGCCCTGATGTCGGCGATCCGCTGCTTCAGGGCATGGAGCAGGATCTCGTTGTCGAAATGCTCCACCGGCTGGCTGCAGCTGGGGCAGACGAAGTCGATGCCTACCACCTCGTTGAAGGTGACGACCCCGCAGGTCCTGCACCGGTAGAAGTCATTCTCCTCCTCGAACCGCTCCCGGGCTTCCAGCTTCTCCAGGAACATGGCCATATCCTCCTGGAGGGCGGAGTGGAGGTTCTCCAGCCGGATCTTCCAGAGGTAGGTGAGCCACCCGGTCTCCGTGTTCTTGATCCTGCGGTACTCTGCGAGCCTCTTCTCGTAGAGCGCGTAGAGCGAGTGGCGGACCGAGTTCAGGTTGATCCCGGTCTTCTCCGCCAGCTCCTCGTCGCTGTACTCCCCTTCCTCGGGGAACTTCTCCAGGAGCTCGATCCCTTGGTCGCCGATGAGCCGGTGCAGGTAGCTCCGGATCGATTCGTCACCCAGGATTTCTCCCGCCTGCATGATATCCTATAGCGCGGTGGACACGGTTAATGGTGTCGTCCCGCATGGCCTGCGCACGGTCTGCGGTGGGGCCCCAGCCGAACACAGAGATGAAGGCGTCCCCCTCGGCAATGCGGGTGCCCGGCCAGGGGATGTCGGCCACGCGGGGGACGAGGGGCAGGAGGTCCTCCCGGACGGTGAGGTTCTTGGGAGCGAAGAGGATCTGCCTGACGGCATACTGCCTCGGCCGGAGGGTACGGGCGGGGAGGATGCCCCGGCACGCGTCGGCATGGAGCCGGAAGAGGTTCACCCCCAGGGCCCGTTCGACCGTGTCGACGGTGGCCTGGAACCGGGGATTCATCTCAATGGCCCGGGCGTTCTCCCCCAGCATGAAGTCGATCCCCACCGATCCCACGCACCCGCTGGCTGCCGCGGCCCTGGCGGCGAAGGCACACATCCGGTCCGCCAGGGGATGGTCCAGCGGGGTCAGGGATCCGGCAAACCCGTAGGGTGCCGGGGGATCTCCCCGGAGGATCTGGGCATTGCTGGCAAGGGCAATGGCGCTCTTTCCATTGCAGAGGCAGGAGACCGATGCCGGGGTGCCTTCCACCACTTCCTGGAGAAGGTGGTCCACACCGGGATACTCGCCCCGCCAGGCATCGAGATCCTTCCGGGACCGGACCACCCGGTTCCTCCAGCCGCCGGCAGCGCTGCAGGGCTTCACCATCGCGGGGAAGACCCCCTCCGGGATCCGTGCAGGGACGGGGAGCCCCGCGGACTCAAAGAACTCCTGGACGCCGGCCTTGTCCAGGAAACGCGCTGCGAGGCCGGGCCCGTTCCCCATCACCGGGAGGGGCGTCTGCAGGGTCTCGGC
>JAJRCY010000190.1 GCA_028678715.1 Methanomicrobiales archaeon
GGCGCTGGTGAAGACATTGGTGGGTGATTCGTGGACCAGGCGGTAGTGGCGGAGGGCAGGCACCTGCTGGTTCGGCCGGAAGATGGCCTCGGAGAAGGCGGCTGCCCAACTCCCGGCCGGAGCCCGGGCATTGAACGCCGCCACCGCCGCCGATGCCGCCGAGGCGTTCATCAGGCGGGCGTTGGTGAGCACCGGGTAATTGACGCCCGCCTGCTGGGGTTCCAGGTACTCCAGATAGTAGACGTCCGAGGCGTCGGTGAGGGACCCGTCGAAGTTATGGAGCCGGGAGATCATGGTCTCGTAGTAGTGCTGGGTGAAGAGCTCGACCGCCCGGTACTGGTCAGGGTTCTCATCGGGTGGGTAGAGGAACACCTCCTGGTACGGGCTCTGCATCGCCGTGCTGTTGTACCAGGTGGACATGGCCCAGAACTTGGCCACGTCCATCTCGATGTCCGTGATCACGTACCGTGTTCCCAGCTGGTCGGCGATCATGTTGGCATACTCCTCGGACTCGGTCATGAAGTACGAGGCCGCACCGTAGGGCCCGGCCACGCCCCGCTGGAACGGGTTGGCGTTGGGGATCCGCTGCGCAATGTAGGTGATCTGGTGGCCGTAATCCCACCAGGACATGACGCCATAGGCCCCCGGCGGGTAGGAGAAGGTGGCCTTTTCGTAGATCGTGTAATAATCCACACCGGTGGGCGGGGTGTTGTTCCCCATCCACTCCAGGGCCTCCCGCCAGTCCCCGTTCATCCGGTGGCCCTGGAGGAAGAGCGCGTTGGTCTGGATGCTGGCGACCACGAAGAGGACCGCGACGGCCGCGGTGAGCACCACCAGCACCACCTTCACGGTGGGAGCGGGTTCCGCAGCAGGGGATGCAGGCTTCTGCCCCTTCTTTGCCCGCCGGGACCTCTTCGCCTCCTTTGCGGGGCTCTCCTTTTTCGGAGCCTCCCGCTGCACCACAAGCCCCGTGAAGAACCGGTGGGTCTCGCGTCCTGCCCACTCCCAGACGGTCCCGAGGGCCATGGCCGAGAGGAGGGCGATATTCACCGCCAGGTAATACTCGTAGCGGACATGCTGGATGGTCGCGAAGAGCATGATCAGGGACCAGACCAGCACATAGACCTGGTCGGGGTGCTCCTCCCGGTAATTCCGGGAGAGGATGGCCAGGATCCCGGCCACCATCAGGATGAGGCCGTACTGGAAGGTGATCCAGGCCATATCCAGGCTCCATCCCCGGGCCTCCTGCACCGTCTGGGTCACCTCCTGCTGGCCGAAGAAGGCGAAGAGGCTCGCGATCAGGATCTGGTACACGGAGGGGAGGAAGAGAGCCAGCAGGATCACGCCGGCCACCGCGCTCCCTGCCACGGCCAGGAAGAAGGTGAGGGTCCCCTTCCCCTTCAGGTACCGGGCCATGGCCGCGAGAGCACCCGTGGCGAAGATGATCATGAGGTAGGCATAGATGTGCCCGACGCTATACCGGGAGAGGTCCAGGCCCGGGTGCTTGATGCCGAAGAGGAGGAGCCCGACGATGGCGATCCCGAAGATGATCGCGTTTGCCACCAGCAGGTAGTCGCTGGACCTGCCCCGGTAGAAGTCCCAGCCGTACTGGACCACCGTGAAGACCGCGACAATCAGGGCAAAGAGGATCATGGTGGGCATGGTGACGAGACCCAGCAGGTAGGCACCGGCAGTGAGGGCCGAAAGGAAGGCCGGCATCTTCAGGGTCTCAACCCGGGAGAGGTCCACGGTGTGGGATTTCGTGTAGGCAAGGATTGTCAGGTACCCCAGGCAGAAGAGGGTGGAGAAGAGGACCTCCAGGATGTGGTGGTCAGCGTAGCCGAAGAGGGACCGCTGGAAGTACTGGCCTGGGATGATGGCTATGAACGCCGCGGCGAGGAGCCCGGTCTTCCAGTCCGCGATCCTCCGCCCGATGAAGAAGAGCAGGGGTACCATGAGGGTGGCCAGGAGAGGGGGGGTCAGGAGTGCCACGTAGATGATCTCCATCCGGCTGGTGGCCCCGACCAGGATGCAGAGGGTGGCGATGAGGGTGGGAAAGAGCGGCCCCCAGTAGATCGTCTCACCGAAGGGGTAGAGGGTCATGGCATCGAACCAGGCGTAGGCAGGATAGTTCCTGAGGATCTGATCCACCTGCCGGAAGTTGTAGAGGGGATCGTCGCTTCCGGAGAGGTCCAGCATGTCCGCGGTCCCCTGCGTGGAGAGGGGGGCGAGCCGGATCCAGAGAGCCAGGAGAGCCAGGATGATGACCGCTGCGGCCAGAAGGTAGGGAAGGTACCGTCGGTAACGATCTGAGAGGGCCATGAAACGCTCCTCAAAAGTATTGCGGCGGAGCGCTATAAATGGTTTGGATGGGGCGCGGGTTCACCGCCGTCGGAAGGGACGGGGCTCACCTCACCAGCGACTGGAGCAGCCCCTCCATCTCGGCGGCCTTCCTCTTCCAGCTGTGGGCCTCGAAGTCCAGCCGGTACGTGGCCGGGTGGTCCATGGCGTGCAGGATACGCTCCGTGAGCTCCGCATCGGTCCGGTAATACGAGAGGTGCGGCCCCCCCAGGGACATCACGTCAGGGATTGGGGTGGAGAGGATGGGCTTCCCGCAGGCGGAATACTCGAAGTACTTGTTGGGGAGGGCGATGTCCACCCAGCGGGGAGGCGCGAGGGGCATCAGGCAGAGGTCCATGGCAGCAATGAACCGGGGAAGTTCCCTGTAGGGTATCGGACCGGTGAAGATGACCCTGTCCGCAATGCCGAGAGCCGCA
>JAJRCY010000191.1 GCA_028678715.1 Methanomicrobiales archaeon
ACCAGCGCCACAAAGCAGAGGAGGAAGAACTGGAGGGTGGCCACGCCCCGGGAGTAGATCGTGCGGGTCATCTCCGTACGGGCCACGACTGCCGGGGTATCGTACAGGTCCCGGATCACCGTGTAGCCGGCTATCGTATTATCCGGCCGGGGCTGGATCAGGATGCCTCCCGCCCCACCTCCCGAGGTGAAGGTGGACCGGACCTCTGCAGGCACCTCTCCGCTGCTGGCCGGGAGCAGCTGAACCTGGAGACTGGTCAGCCGGGCGATCCGCTGGATCTCGGCATCGTCCAGGTACCGGCCCGCCACCAACGTGCCCCGGACCACGCTCGTGTAGTCGCTGGTGGTGATGGGAGCGGACGCAAACATCACGGGACCATCGGAGAGGACCATAATCCCGGTGGTGCTGCTGTTGGTCTGGTTGAAGGTGCGCAGTGCCGGGTTACCGGAGACCATGTCACCCACGAGGGGCGGCAGGGCCACCTCCACCCCCCTCTGCAGGTCAAACGCCCGGGCATAGAAGATCTGGCCGGTGGCATTCGCAAAGACGAGGAAGCTGATCCGGCGGTTGAGAAAGGTCTCGTTCCCGAAGTTCATCTCGATATACTTCGCATTCCGGTCCCGCATGAACGTGTACGTATCGTCCCGCGGGGCCCAGGCACGGACCGAGGTCTCAAGCCCGCTCCGGTCCTCCTGGATGGCATTCATGAACCGGTTCAGGTTCTGGGAGGTGGTCTGCTCCTCCAGCGCAACGAAAGAGCCGAGAACTATCAGCTGGGTGATGGCCCAGAACGTGACCAGGATGCAGAGAAGGGATACGCCGTAGATGAACAGGGTCTTTCTGCGCAGGTCCATGGATACCCGGCGGCCGGAGATGCAACGTTCGGCCGTCACTGTAGAGGTACCGGTCGGGGCGAGAAATATCTTCTCCCCTCTCGCCCGCCCTTCTCCGGCGGGAGGAGCCGCGGATCCGGGCGCGGTCCCGGGCAGCCAGGGGAAGGGTTTTCTCCCGCTCCTGCGAAGATCCTGACATGAGTGTCAGGTGCGTCGAACTCCCCGGGATCGGCACGAAATACGAACTGGAGACCGAGAAGGGGGACCGGGTGGCCATCATCTTCCTCCAGTCCCGTCACTTCCAGCTCTACGTGCAGCAGAAGGGCGCTCCTACCCCTTCGGCCGCAGAGATCTCCCCGTCAGAGGCGAGGCGCCTGGGCAGCCTGCTCTCGGGAGCCATCATCGAGGCCGAGAAGGAGACTGTCGAGATCGCATTCTCGGCCCTCGCCGACCTGCGGATCCGGGTCCACACCTACCTGATCCGGAAGAACCTGGCAGGGAAGTCCATCGCAGACCTGCAGGTGCGCACCCGGACCGGCGCCACCATCGTGGCGGTGTCCCGCAAGGGACACAACATCGTTTCCCCGCCCCCGGCCTTCACCTTTGAGGACGGCGACATCGCGGTCGTCATCGGCGAGACGGAGCAGCTGCAGGAGTTCGAGCGCCAGGTCCTGGAATCCTGATGGAAGAGATCGCCCTTGCCCTGGCATGCTGCCTGGCCCTCGCCTTCCTCTCCAAGCGATGGTCTCTCCCGGCCATCCCCTTCTACATCCTCGCAGGGGTGCTTCTCGGGAAGAGCGGCCTTGCCCTCGTGCCTGCCGACGAGTTCACCCGCTACCTCTCCTACCTGGGCCTGATCTTTCTCCTCTTCTACGTGGGACTGGAGATCCGGCCCAGGAGCCTGCTCCACCGGGGACGACCCCTCCTCATCTCCGGCTTCATTGACCTGAACGTGAACTTCTCTCTCGGCTTCCTCTGCGCCCTCGGCCTGGGTTTCACTCTCCTGGAGGCCTTTGTCATCGGAGCGGCCCTTTACGTCTCCTCATCCGCCATGGCCGTCGCCTCTCTTATCGAGAACCGGAAGCTGCTCCTTCCCGAGTCCGAGACCATCGTCTGGCTGATGGTCATCGAGGACGTGATCCTGATCCTCTTCCTCTCCCTCTTCACGGCGGGGGCCGAGAACCCCTTCCTGGTGCTGGCCGCGGTCCTTGCTGTTTCGCTCGCGCTCTTCGCAGCGGTACGGGCAGGCAAGACCCTCATCCCTGCCCTCCTCTCCCGGGATGACGAGCTCCCCGTGCTCTTCACCTTCACCGCCGTCGTCTCCACCCTCTACCTCTCCCGGCTCCTGAAGATCCCGGATGCTCTCATGGCCATCCTCCTGGGCTCCTCGCTGGCCTCGATCAGGGCACCCCTGCTGGAGCGCCTCTCCCAGCCGTTCCGGGACGTCTTTTTGGTACTCTTCTTTGTCTTCTTCTTTATCACCGTGGACTTCTCGGGCTAGGTCTCCCTCTTCCCCATCGCTGCCTTGACCACCGTTGCCATCGGGTCGATGCTTCTCTCCGGCTTTCTCGTGGGACGGGTCCTGCACGGGTCCTACGGGGCCGGCGTGGAGATCGGAACCACCATCATCGCCCGGGGAGAGTTCTCCATCGCCTTTGCCGCCATCTACGGTTCGGCGGCCATCTCGGCCGTGATCGCCGCTGTCGTGATCCTCACCTCCCTCGCAGGTTCCTTCACCGCCCGGTTCAGCGGACGGCTGAAAGCATTCCTTCCCACGGGCGAGGTGGCCGGAACGGCTCCCTGACAGGCACTCCGGCGCAATCCTCAAATCATTCCCCGCCGGATGCCTATCCATGAAGGTCCTTGTGGTCTACTCCTCCCTGTACGGGCATGTGCACCGCCTGGCCGAGAAGAGGGCCGGGATCCTGCAGGGACTCCGCA
>JAJRCY010000192.1 GCA_028678715.1 Methanomicrobiales archaeon
TCCTCCTTCCGGACAAAGGCACCGTCCAGATAGATCCACATGAAGATTAATGGAATTCTGGCGGTTTTGTAACTTGCGTTCCGGATCCTGCACCCTGAGGGGACCAGTCCCTTCCTTTCACACTACCGTAAGGCCAGAGGTGAAGGACCGGTGAAAACCGATGGATCCGCCCATCCTCTCCGGGGGGCGCCCACGCGGCGGGGGGGGGCGGAGCCCCCCTTGGAGCGTTTCACCAGATCTCCCGGGATATATGCCAGTACTGGAATTGTGGGAGACCGGACCCGGACTGCAGGCGTGGGGGAAGCATCATCATCCGCCGCGGGCTTTCCGGCAGGTCTCCAGGAACCGGCCGAACATATTCCGGCTGGCGACAGGGTGAAGGTGGGTGTAGGATCCCTGCACCCGGTGCACCAGCGCGCCATCGGCGGCCTCCCGGATCCCCACCCCCCGGGTCAGCCGGTATGCAAACCTGACCCCCTCCCCCAGCACCACGTCGCTGTAGTGGAACTCGTGGCCCCGGAACCGGGCCGGCCCCAGCGGGGATTCTGCGGAGGCCTCCCCCTCGACGTAGCTGACCACCCGCTGCGCCGGGATCCGGGTCTCGCCGGGAAATACCCCGCACATCTCGGCGCTCCCGTCCCGGAGCCGGTGGTGCGAGGGGGACATGCGGGAGATGATCCGTTCGGTCAGGTACATGAGCCCCCCGCACTCGGCGTAGACCGGGATGCCCCCCTCTGCAGCGGCCCGGATTCCTTCGCGCATCCCGGGGTTGGCCTCCAGTTCCGGAAGAAAGAGTTCCGGGTATCCCCCGCCCAGGATGTAGCCGTCCGCGTCAGGGAGCGTCCCCTGCACCGGACTGAAGGTGACCGGGCAGGCACCCCCGGCCCGGAGCACGTCGAAGAGATCCTCGTAGTAGAAGTTGAAGGCCTGGTCCCGGGCGATCCCGATAGTGAGGTCCGGCACCGGGCCCCGGTCCAGGAACGTCTCCGCGGCCCCAGCATCGGGGCGTTCGTCTGCACAGGCCAGCAGCCGGTCCATGTCCACGTGATCGCCCACCAGGTCCCGGATCACCCGCAGCCGGTCGTCAAAGGTCCGGTCCTCCCTTCCCTCCAGGTACGGGATCAGGCCCAGGTGCCTCATCTCCAGTGCCATTCCTTCCGCCTGCGGGATCGCTCCCAGCACCGGGATGCCGGAGAAGTGCTCGATGGCCTCGGTGGCCTTCCTCCGGTGGCCCTCGCTGCCGATGTTGTTCAGGATCACGCCCCGGATCCGGATGGCAGGGTCAAAATCCCGGAAGCCCCGGACGATGGCGGCGGCAGACCGGGTGATGGAGCGGGCGTTCACCACCAGCACCACGGGGAGATCCAGGGCCTTGGCAATGCCCGCGGTGGATCCCGCATCGGACAGGGATTCGGCACCCTCGAAGAGGCCCCGGACCCCTTCAATCAGGGCCACCCTTGCGCCCCGGCACCCGTGGGCAAAGATCGCCCGGATGTCCTCCGGGTTCATGACGAACCCGTCCAGGTTCCGGCAGGGGCGGGAGGTGACGGCGGTCAGGTAGGAGGGGTCGATGTAGTCCATCCCCACCTTGAAGGCCTGCACCGTGTGGCGCTGCGAGAGGAGGGAGGCGAGCGCGAGGGTGATGCTCGTCTTCCCGCTCCCGGACCGGTCGCCCGAGATGAGGAGGGCCTTCATGCCAGGCTCCGGAGCACCGCCCCGAACTCGCTCTCCACCAGGTGCCGGACACCGAGAGTCCGGGGGTGGAGGTCCACCTCCACCATCACGTGGCGGTGCCCCAGCTCCCGGAGGGGCTCCACCTGCCGCGGGCCGTTCGTCAGGGAGAAGACCTCGATCCCCTGCGTGAATTCCGGGGGAACGGCATGGGGAACCCCGATCAGGAGGGCAAAGTCAGGATGAGCTCCCCGGAGCTCGGCACCGATGGCCTCGCCGGTGGCCCCGTACTCGTCCAGTGCGCCCAGGAACCGGGGGGAGAAACCCCGCTCCTGCAGGTCTTCCCGGATCCTTCCCGCGTCGGCCCGCACCTTGGCGAGGCCCCGGTTCTCCAGGTTGGCGAGATAGGCGATCCGGGCATCCGGGCAGACCTGGTGGAGGGCCAGGAGGGCATCGGCGAACATGTAGGCGGTCTCCTTTTTCGCGTTCAGGACAGCCATGCCGGTCTTCCCTGCCCGGGCCAGCGCAAGAAGCCTGGCCGCTGCCACGTGCTTCAGGTCCCCCCGGGAGGGGACGATGTACTCCCGGCTCGCGGCACCCCGGAGCCGCTCCACCTCGTTGGCCTTCGCCATGAGGAACCGCTGCCGCTCCAGCTCCTCATCGCTGATCCAGCCTGCCCATGCGGCTGCTTCGAGGGTAGCGAGCACCCCCTCGATATTCTCCCGGAACCCCGCATGGATGGGGACGGCGATGGTGGGAGTGGCGATCCCCGACTGCTCGACCACCGCCTCCAGGTCCTCTCCGATGATCATGGAGACGCAGGTGCCGATGACCGCCATCCTCCGGGGCCGGAAGTGCTCGTCGGCATAGCGCAGCACCCGCTCCAGGACGCCCTCCCCGCCGAAGATGAACTCGTGGTCGGCAAGGGAGGTGGTGAGCACCCGCATGCCGTCCTCCTCCAGGAGTCGGGCATGCTTGAAGGAGCAGCCGGACGGCCCGTGGAGGATTGCCACGTCCACCTCCAGGTCCCTGGCCGTGTACAGGGCCGCAACAATGGAACTGGGACGGGGCTGGATGTACTGCA
>JAJRCY010000193.1 GCA_028678715.1 Methanomicrobiales archaeon
TCACTCCACCGGCGCCAGGATTTCAGTCAGGATCTGGTCCGGCGGCACTTCCCGGGGATCGTTCAGGTACATCTCGCGGATGGGACCGGTAATCTGCAGTCCCTGCTCCCCTATCCAGGTAAAGAGCTGGCGGTAGGTGGGCTCACAGGCTTCGTAGGGCCCATGGTGGAGGATCCGCGCCATTTTCCCTCCGGGGAGCATGTAGGCACGGATCTCCCCCGCGCCCTTCACTGCTCCGGCGACCGGCCAGGCCACCTCCACGTCCGCAGTCCCTGCCTGGTTCGCGGCCATGACCGCTTCAGGGGAGGTCTCGTGGCAGACAAAGGTGGGCGGGCCGGCAATGGCGGTGCCGTTCTTCATGGCATAGGTGATGATTGCCACCAGGAGCTCGGGGATCATGCGGTAATGCCCGCGCCGGCGCATCCCGAGCACCTGCTGCTCCGGGATCGAAAGAAGGGTGACCTCGTCCATGACTGCACCTGCCGGTGCATGGGTGCAGGAGCTCATATGCCGGGGGGTTTGCACGACGATAATGAGACCCCACCCCTCAGCGACGGACCCTGATCCCCAGAATGTCCTGCTTTCCGGAGACCACGTCCCTCGCGATCTTCCAGAGGCCCCGGGAGGCGCACCACTCGTCAAAGACAGTGACAGGGATACCGAGGAGCCGTTCCACCTCCGGGGCCACCTGCGGGCTCAGCGTGCCGGCGAGGGCGGGCTTCGCCTCCGGGTTCAGCACCCGGAGCGCCGCGATCTCCATGGCGGCGAAGAGGGAGAGGGCCGGGATACGCTCTGCGCCGGGCAGATGGTAGTTCACCCCCGCGTGCTGGAATGCATCGTTGGCCGAACATTCGCCCCGGTCCACCCTCCTGATGGCGTCCACGTCCAGCGCGCCCTGCAGGAGGCCGGGTGCGAAGATGCAGGCATCGATGGCGCCCGTGATCCTTCCCCCGGAGACCAGGATGGTCACGGTGTTGGAAGAGACGTCGGCCACAACAAAGTCATCCCCCAGTGCCTGGTGGACCTCGTAGGCAATCCCCACCTTCTCGGGGCTTGCCTGGTGGGAGTAGACCCGGAACCGGGGATCGGTGGGGGAAGACCGGTGGAGGCCGGGCACCACCACCGCAGGGATCCCGCTCTGGGCGATGGCATCAAAGACCCGTGTCCCCCCGCCGATGTGCTTGCCGGCTCCCTCCTGGCTCACCAGGCCGCGGTTCGTGACAGTACCGATGGGCAGGATCTCCGAGAAGTTGTCCCCCATGGAATAGGTGACGGCCACCATGCGGATCCGGTCCAGCGGGGAGAGGCGCGCGAGCATCTCCACGTCGAACTCACGGGCTTCCTCCCGGCTGATCCGGAACTCCCCTTCCGGCGAGCTAAATCGGATGCCCGTGGTCCCGTGGTCGACGCCGATGAACATGCCCATCTCCGTCCCAAATCCCCAGGAAGCAGCTGGTGTCCTGGAATGAGCAGACGGCTGGGGAGACCCTGTGCCGATACCGCCCCCCTGCCATCCGCTCCCCGTCCCTGTACTCACCCAGATCCCAATAATATTACCGTCCGGTAGCCCGATCCCGTCTTGCTGCCTCCCGCTATTCACGCCGGGCCGGGAGTCACTCCCTCGCCAGGATCAGGGCACCTGCGATGAGGGCAAGGACGGGAATGGTGCTCTCCAGGGGGGTCCTGGCCCGGGTGGCCACGGGCCCGGGAACCGATGAGGTCGCGGATGGTGATACCGGGACACCCGTGGTCCCCACGGTTGCGGTGCCGGTAGTTCCCCCGGTCGGAGTTGGGGAGGATGGAGTCGTGATCTGCGTGGCGGGGGTACCGGTGGCGGGGGTCTCCCCCTCCATGACCAGGTCTATCCGGATGGTGGCCTCGTTGACACAGTTTGCGGGCTGGAAGTAGGCGAGCGCCCGGTAATTCCCCGTCATCCAGCCCGGTTCCGAGAGGGTCCGGGGATCAAAGTTCAGGGTGCCCTCGCCATGCAGGAGCACGTTGTGGGGCCGGGTGAAGATCAGGCCGGACCCGCTGCTGGCAGCACGGGCAAACTCGTCCGTCGTGACGATGATCACGAGCCCGCAGGCAGTCGGCGCCTGAGCGGTCTCCCCCTTGATACTGTAGGAGATCTCCACGGTTTTGAACGTCGTGAAGTCCGGGATCTTGAAGGGCATGACCGCCTCCTCCCTCCCCTGCCAGGAACCGGTGAGGGTGGTGGTCCTGTCCACAAGGGTGGTCCGTGTCTCCGCTGCGGTACAGGGCGGGACGATGACGAGGATGGCCAGCGCCGCCACCACGAGGTATTTCCAGACCGAAGTCATACTCCGTAACACCTTCTCTCAGGTAGGTGGGGATTTTTCAGAGTGATATTTATCCCTTGCGATTCCTCTCTCCGACCTGATCCGGTTTTTCGGGGAGAGGGGAGATACCGCTGGATTCTAAAGTGAGGAACACCAATAAGAGAGCAATGGACGCGGTGGTAACGGGAGGTGCAGGCTTCATCGGGTCCCATCTCGTCGACGCACTGGTGGCCCGCGGGGATCGGGTGACGGTGATCGACAACCTGAGCGCCGGGAGACGTGAAAACCTTGCCGGTCACCTGGCGGGGGGCACCGTGACCCTTGTGCAGGCCGATATCCTGGAGACAGGGTGGGAGGACCATCTGGAGGGTGCGGCCATGGTCTTTCACCTTGCGGCAGATCCGGACGTCCGTCAGAGCGCGGTCACACCGGAGCGCCAGGTACAGCAGAACA